>JAISTI010000224.1 GCA_031272685.1 Propionibacteriaceae bacterium
CGATGAAGCTGCTCGACGGGCTGGACGGCGGCCAGAAATGGTCAAACGCCGAAAAGAACGGGTCCCGCACCATCACCGTCGCCGAAGGGGCGCCCACCGTCACCCTCAAGCTGGTGAGCCCCACTGGCAGCTACAGCATCGGAACGAGGCGCTGAATGGCTGAAATCCAAGACCCCAACATCGGCCGCGTGATAGACGGCCGCTACCAAATCCTGGCGCGGGTGGACGCCGGGGGCATGGCCACCGTCTACCAGGCCCGCGATGTGCGCATCGGGCGCGAAGTGGCGCTGAAGATGATGCACGGCCACCTGGCGGTGGACGAAGACTTCGTGAAGCGCTTCCAAGCCGAAGCCCGTTCGGTGGCGCAGCTCAGCCACCCGAACATCGTGCAGGTGTTCGACACCGGCATGGACAGCGGGCAGCTCTACATCGTGATGGAATACGTGCCCGGAGGGTCGCTGCGCGGCGCCCTGAACGCCGACGGCCCGGTGAAACTCGGACAGGCGCTGGAAATCGCCCGGCAAGTGTTGAGCGCGCTGGCGCTGGCGCACTCCAAAGGCATCATCCACCGCGACATCAAGCCGGAAAACCTGCTGCTGGCGGCCGACGGGGCGGTGAAAGTCGCCGATTTCGGCATCGCCCGCGCCATCAACGAGTCGCGGGTGACGGCCACCGGGGTGGTCGTGGGCACCGTCGGCTATATGGCCCCGGAGCTGGTCATGCAGGGCAAGGTGTCGCAATCCATCGACGTCTACGCCGTCGGAGTGATGCTATACGAGCTTGTCAGCAGCCGGTTCCCATTCACCGGCGAGAACGCCGTGCAGGTGGCGCTGCAGCAAACCTCCCAGCCCGTCCCGCAGCTGCGCCAGCTGCTGCCCTGGGTGCCGGCCGAGGTGGACGGGCTGCTGGCCAACATGCTCGCCGCCGACCCGTCCTACCGCTTCCCGAACGCCATAGTCGCGCTCCCGCAGGAGCAGGCCGTCGCCGCCGCCCTCCCAGCCGCCGCGCTGGAGCGCAAAGCGTCACCCAGAGAGTTGCCACAAGCCCCCTACGTGGCGGCCGCATCCCAACCCCGGCAGGCCGCCGGGCTGGCGGAACCGGAGTTCGCGCAAGCTGCGCCGCAGACGGTGGGGGACAAGGGCCACGCCACTTGGAAGGCCCTGCTCGGCGCCGCCGCCACCATCATCGTCGGGGTGGCCGGGTGGGCCGCCTCCAACTGGGAATGGATCAGCTCCACCATCTTCGCGCCGAGTCCGGCCGCGTCCACCGGGGCGGGCAACGAGCCGCCATCCGGCCTTCCGAGCGATTTCACCGCCGACCTGCCGACCGGCGCAGCGGAGGATCAGGTCCAAGCCGGCGAGCAGGCCGACGCAGTGGCAGATGCCGCGGAAGCGCAGGAATCGCAAGCTCCGGCCGCCGACGATCCGCTGGTGGTGGGCGACGGGTTCTTCACCGACGATTCCGCGGACTACCGCTGGGACGGCACAGTGCTGCGGGTGGAGGACACCTCGCCGCGGCTGGTGTTCACCGCCGGAAAGCAGCTGCCCACGGTGGTGGAGCTGACCGGCGGCATCCCGTATTTCGACTTCACCCAGTACCCGTTCACCGCAGACACCAAAATCACCTTCACCTGGCGGGCCTCCGGCGGGCAGCCGAAGATCTTCGTGCCGCCCACCCAAAACGTGAAAATCAAGTGGACGGACATGCAAGGCCAGCTGCTGCTGAACGACGGCCTGGATGACGGCAAACGGGTGGCCCTCACCGAGACTTCCGGCTCGCGCGCCGTCACCCACGAGAAGGGCGGCCCGGTGCTCACCATCGTCCTGGACGAACCCGAAGGCATCGTGCACATGGGCGTCTTCGCCCAGTAGGCCGGCCGGCCGTGGCGCTGTCACGACACGCTGGGTAGATTTGGTAGAGTCACCCCGGCGCTGAAAAGGACTCGCATGGCTTATCAAGACAACCCACCGGTTCCGGCGCTATTGGTTTTGGAGGACGGCGCGGCCTTCCGGGGGCTCGCTTTCGGCGCGCGAGGTGAGGCTTTCGGCGAGGCGGTCTTCGCCACCGGCATGACGGGCTATCAAGAAACCCTCACCGATCCCAGCTACCGCCGCCAGGTCGTCATCCAGACGGCCCCGCACATCGGCAACACCGGCTGGAACGACGAAGACAACGAATCCCGGCGCATCTGGGTGGCCGGATATGTGGTGCGCGATCCCAGCCGCGTCTATTCGAACTGGCGCGCCCGGCGTTCGCTGACTGAAGAGTTGGAAAAGCAGGGCGTCGTCGGCATCTGCGATGTGGACACCCGTGCGCTCACCCGGCATCTGCGCGAGCGCGGCGCGATGCGCGTCGGCATCTCGACGGACACGCTCGACGAGGCGGCACTGCTGGAAAAGGTGCTGCGGCAGCCGCCGATGGCCGGCGCGAACCTGGTTTCCGAAGTCACCACCGCCACCGCGGAAGTGGTGCCCGCCCAGGGGGAACGCCGCTTCAAGGTGGCCGCCATCGACCTCGGCATCAAAGACATGAGCCCGGCCCGGATGGCGCAGCGCGGCATGGAGGTGCATGTGCTGCCCGCCGGTTCCACCCTCGCCGACGTGATGCGGATCGAGCCGGACGGGGTGTTCTTCTCCAACGGGCCGGGCGACCCAGCCACCGCCGACGCGGAGGTGGAGCTGCTGCGCCAGGTGCTGGATCGCGGCATCCCGTTTTTCGGCATCTGCTTCGGCAACCAGCTTTTCGGCCGGGCCCTGGGGTTTGGCACCTACAAGCTGAAATACGGCCACCGGGGGATCAACCAGCCGGTTATGGACCGCACCACCGGCAAGGTGGAAATCACCGCCCAAAACCACGGCTTCGCCGTCGCCGCGCCGCTGGATTCCGAGGTGGAAACCCCTTGGGGCATGGCCGCCGTCTCGCATATCTGCCTGAACGACGACGTGGTCGAGGGCCTGGAGCTTCGCGACGGCGGGGGAGAGCTGATCGGGTTCTCGGTGCAATACCACCCAGAGGCCTCCGCCGGCCCGCACGACAGCGCCTACCTGTTCGACCGCTTCGCGCAGGTGATGGAAAAGGCGCGCCATGCCTAAACGCCTCGACATCCAATCCATCCTCGTCATCGGTTCCGGCCCGATCGTCATCGGCCAGGCCTGCGAATTCGACTACTCCGGCACCCAAGCCTGCCGGGTGCTGCGCGAGGAGGGCTTCCGGGTGGTGCTGCTGAACTCCAACCCGGCCACCATCATGACCGACCCGGAGTTCGCCGACGCCACCTACATCGAGCCCATCACCCCGCAATACCTGGCCAAGGTGATCGAGGCCGAGCGGCCGGACGCGCTGCTGGCCACCCTGGGCGGCCAGACGGCCCTGAACGCGGCTGTGGCGCTCTACGAAGACGGCACCCTGGCCAAGTATGGGGTGGAGCTGATCGGGGCCTCCATCGAGGCAATCCGCGCCGGGGAAGACCGCGAGCAGTTCAAGGCCATCATCGACAGCCTGGACGTGCCGGGGGCGAACCCCGAGGCGGCCCGCTCCGAAATCTGCCATTCCGTCGAAGAGGTGCTCGCCACCGCCGATAAGCTCGGCTACCCGGTGGTGGTGCGGCCCAGCTTCACCATGGGCGGGCTTGGCTCCGGGCTGGCCTACGACGAGGCCGAGCTGCGCGACGTGGCGGGCACCGGGCTGAGCGCGTCCCCAGTGCACGAGGTGCTCATCGAGGAATCGGTGCTGGGCTGGAAAGAATACGAGCTGGAGGTGATGCGCGACCGCAAAGACAACGTCGTCATCGTCTGCTCCATCGAAAATTTCGACCCGATGGGCGTGCACACCGGCGATTCCATCACGGTCGCCCCGGCCATGACGCTCACCGATGTCGAATACCAGCAACTGCGCGATGTCGGCATCGCCGCCATCCGCGCGGTGGGCGTGGACACCGGCGGCTGCAACATCCAGTTCGCCATCCACCCCGACACCGGCCGGATGATTGTCATCGAGATGAACCCGCGGGTGTCGCGCTCGTCGGCGCTGGCCTCGAAAGCCACCGGCTTCCCGATCGCGAAAATCGCTGCCAAAGTGGCGGTGGGCTACACCCTCGACGAAATCCCCAACGACATCACCGCCGAGACGCCCGCGTCCTTCGAGCCCACTTTGGATTACGTGGTGGTGAAGGCCCCGCGTTTCGCCTTCGAGAAATTCCCCACAGCCGAGACCACCCTCACCACGCACATGAAATCGGTGGGGGAGGCGATGGCCATCGGACGGAACTTCACCGAGGCGCTCGGCAAGGCGCTGCGCTCGCTGGAGGATTCCAAATCCCCGCTGGATTTCCGCCGTCCGCCGACCCGCTCCGCCGGCGAGCTGCTGGCTTCCATGGCCCGGCCGCACGACGGCCGGCTGCACGACATCATCGACGCGCTGCGCCTGGGCGTGCCCGCCGCCGAAATCTACGCCGCTACCCGCATCGACCCCTGGTTCATCGACCAGCTCCAGCTCATCCTGGATGTCGCCGAGCATGTCGCCCAGGCCCCCCGGACCGGCGAAAACCTGCTGCTGGCCAAGAAGCACGGCCTGTCGGACGCCCAGGTGGCTTCTTTGTGGGGCCTTTCCGAGCAAGAGGTGCGCGAGCTGCGCTGGAGCCTGGGGCTGCGGCCGGTATTCAAGACCGTCGACACCTGCGCCGCCGAGTTCGCCGCCCGCACCCCGTACCACTATTCGTCCTACGATCTTCAGACGGAGGTCGCCCCCCGCGAAAAGCCGGCGGTGCTGATCTTGGGCTCCGGGCCGAACCGCATCGGGCAGGGCATCGAATTCGACTACTCGTGCGTGCACGCCGCCATGGCGCTGCGCGAAGCCGGCTACGAGACGGTGATGGTGAACTGCAACCCGGAAACCGTCTCCACCGATTACGACACCTCCGACCGGCTGTATTTCGAGCCGCTCACCCTCGAAGACGTGCTGGAGGTGGTGCACGCCGAGCAGCAAGCCGGGCCGGTCGCCGGGGTGATCGTCCAGCTTGGCGGCCAAACCCCGCTCAAGCTCGCCCAGGCGCTCAAAGACAACGGCGTGCCGATAACCGGCACCCAGCCGGAGGCCATCAACCTGGCCGAAGAGCGCGGCGCGTTCGGCGAAGTGCTGGCCCAGGCCGGGCTCACCGCCCCGCAGTACGGCATGGCCGAATCCGCCCAGCAGGCCATCGAAATCGCGCACGGCATCGGCTACCCGGTGCTGGTGCGGCCATCGTATGTACTTGGCGGGCGCGGCATGGAAATCGTCTACGACGACGAATCCCTGACCGCCTATATCCGCAACGCCACCCAGATCACCCCCGACCAGCCGGTGCTCGTCGACCGCTTCCTCGACGAAGCAATCGAAATCGACGTCGACGCGCTCTACGACGGCCGCGAGCTGTACCTCGGCGGGGTGATGGAGCACATCGAGGAGGCCGGCATCCACTCGGGCGATTCCGCCTGCGCGCTGCCGCCCATCTCCCTGGGCTCCGAGGTGGTAGACCTGATCCGCGAGTCCATGGAGAAGATCGCCGCCGGCGTGGGCGTGTGCGGCCTGCTGAACGTGCAATTCGCGCTTTCACAAGACGATTTGTACGTGCTGGAGGCCAACCCGCGCGCCTCGCGCACCGTCCCGTTCGTCTCCAAGGCCACCTCCACCCAGCTCGCCAAGGCCGCCGCCCGCATCTCGCTGGGCGCCACCATCGCCGAGCTGCGCGCCGAAGGGCTGCTGCGCAGGGAGGGCGACGGCGCCCGCATTCTGCGCGGCGCGCCGATGGCGGTGAAAGAGGCGGTCATGCCCTTCAACCGCTTCCGCACCCGCGACGGCTCCTGGGTCGATTCGCTGCTCGGCCCGGAGATGAAGTCCACGGGCGAAGTCATGGGCCTGAGCCCCACCTTCGGGGTCAGCTACGCGAAGAGCCAGCAGGCCTCCTACGGGCGCATGCCCACCTCCGGCACGGTTTTCGTCTCCATCGCCAACCGCGACAAGCGCCATGCAGTCTTCCCCATCAAGGTGCTTTCCGACCTCGGGCTGGACATCCTGGCCACCGAGGGCACCGCGCAGGTGCTGCGCCGCCACGGGGTGAAGGTCAACACCATCCGCAAGTCTTTCCAGGGCCGCGGCCCGAACGGCGAGCCGACCATCGTGGACGCGCTGCTGGCCGGAGAGGTGGATCTGGTGGTCAACACCCCGCACGGCCACTCCCAGGGCGGCGACCCGCGCCGCGACGGCTGGCAGATTCGCTCCACCGCGATTCTCGCCGACGTGCCCTGCGTGACGAACGTGCAAGGTCTGGCCGCCTGCGTCGAGGGCATCGACGCGCTCATCCGCCAGCAGGTGGAGGTGCGCTCGCTGCAATCCTGGAACGCCGCCGTCGAGGCCGAGCTGGAATCATGAGGCTGCGGGTAAAGCTGGTCTCGGGCGGCTACACCCGGCTGCTGCGCCCGGTCCTCTTCCGCTCCCACCATGGCGACCCGGAAGCTATCCACGAGCAGATGATCGCCCTCTTGGCCGCAGTCGGCTCCAACCCGCTGGCGCAGCGGGCTCTGGGTTTGCTGATCCCGCGCGCCGGGCGGGCGGTAAACGTCGCCGGAATCGACTTCCCGAACCGGGTGGGCCTGGCGGCCGGGATGGACAAAGACGGGCTGGCGGCGCGGGCCTGGGCGGGCCTCGGCTTCGGATTCGCCGAGCTGGGCACCGTGACCGGGCGGGCGCAGCCCGGCAACGACAAGCCGCGCGTCTTCCGGCTGCCGGCGTCGAAGGCCCTTATCAACCGCATGGGCTTCAACAACGAGGGGGCCGCCGCGCTGGCCGCCCGCCTTGCCGCCCTGGGCGTGGAGCGCGGCAACGGCCGCTTGGGCATCCCCATCGGCATCTCCATCGGGAAAACCAAGGCCGTGCCGCTGGCCGACGCCGTGGACGACTACCTGGCCTCCCTGAACGCCGTCGCCCCGCACGCCGACTACGTGGCGGTGAACGTCTCCTCCCCGAACACCCCCGGCCTGCGAAAGCTGCAAGATGGCCGGGCGGTGGAGGAACTGCTCGGCGAGCTGTGCTCGCGGGCCGGCAACCTGGCGGTGCGCTACCGCGGCGCGCCCGTCCCAATTTTCCTGAAAGTCGCCCCCGACATCGAGTGGCCGGACCTCGACGGGCTGCTGCTGGCGGCCGAAAACGCCGGGGCAGCCGGGTTCATCGCCACCAACACCACGCTGCGCCGCCGCGGGTTGAAAGGCCGGGACGCCGCCAAGGCGGGGGAGGACGGCGGGCTCTCCGGCCGGCCGCTCACCCGCCTCGCCCGCGAAGTGGTGGGCTATATCACCGCCCACACGGCGCTGCCGGTGATTGCCTCCGGCGGCATCATGCGTCCCGAAGACGCCATGGCGATGTTCGACCTCGGCGCCCGCCTGGTGCAGCTTTACACCGGGTTCGTCTATTCCGGCCCGGCGCTGGCGGCGAATATCAACGCCTGGGATCTGGCCCGCGAGCCGCTGTGGGACGGCGGGCGCCGCAGCAGCGGGCGCGAAACATCCGGGCCGGCAGCATCTGATCCAAAGGAGGGATGAGACCGTGGACAACTACGCTGGGCGGCTCGCCGCCGTCACCGCCGCACGGGGGGCGTTTTGCGTGGGCCTCGACCCGCATCCGGCCCTGCTGGCGGCCTGGGGCTTGGCCGACGACCCGGAGGGCTTGGAGTATTTCTGCGCCACTGCCATCGACGCGCTGGGGGAGCGGGCCGCCGCCTTCAAACCGCAGTCGGCCTTCTTCGAACGCCACGGCAGCGCCGGGATCGCCGTCCTGGAGCGGGTGCTGGCCCGCATCCGCGCCGTGCTGCGCAACCGCGAGCTCCTCGCCCAGATTTCCGCCCGGGAGTCGCGCCTGTCCCTTGCCG
>JAISTI010000028.1 GCA_031272685.1 Propionibacteriaceae bacterium
ATCCGGGCAGACGAGGGTGAGCAGCCAGTGGTTGGAGTCGATCACGGGGCAAATCCTACCCGCACCGCTACCACGACTCCCCGGAGCCCCATTCGAACAGGCCGTCGGTGCTGGTCAGCTGATAGCCGTGCGCCAGGGAGCCGTCCGCCACCACGAAACCGGTGTTGCCGAACTGCAGCGTGCTCGCCACCTCGGCAAACCCCGCTACCCGCGCCGAACACCACACCAGCAGCGCCGCCCCGTGGCTGACGGCCAGCGCGCACTCGTTGCCGTCGGCTTCGATTTGGGCGATCGCCTGGTCGTAGCGGTGGACGAATTCCTCGGCGTTCTCACCGCCGGGCACCTTCGCCTCGATGTCCCCGCGCTTCCAAGCGTGCAGCATCAGCTCGTAGCGGTGCGGCAGATCCGCTTGCGTCACCTGAATCTGATCGTCGTCCCCGGCGTAGACCTCGCGCAGCCCGTCCAACACCCGCACCGGCAGGCCGAGCTGGGCCGCCAGCGGGGCGGCGGTCTGCTGCGAGCGGACGAGCGTGGAGGCGTAGATCCCGGTAATCGGAAAGTGCGCCAGCCGGGGCACCGCCGCCTCGGCCTGCTCGCGCCCCAGCGCGTTGAGGTCGGCGCCCGGCGCGCCGGTATCGAGGATGTAGTTGGTGTTGGAATCGGTCTGGCCGTGCCGCAACAGAATCAAGCGCATGGCGAAACTCTACCCAACGGGGCTCGCGGCGCCCGCGAAAGTATTAGTCTGATGGGGTCAAACGAACCCAGGAGTGAAATGAGCACTACCCCAATCAAGATTGCCGTCACCGGCGCCGCCGGCCAGATCGGCTACAGCCTGCTTTTCCGTATCGGCTCCGGCGCCATCTTCGGCCCCGACCAGCCCATCGAATTGCGGCTCCTCGAAATCACCCCCGCCCTGAAGGCCCTTGAAGGCGTCGTCATGGAGCTGGACGACTGCGCGTTCCCGAACCTCGCCGGAGTGGAAATCGGAGACGATCCGAAGGCCATCTTCGACGGCGCGTCGCTGGCGCTGCTCGTCGGCGCGATGCCGCGCAAGGCCGGCATGGAGCGCGGTGATCTGCTCAGCGCGAACGGCGCCATCTTCACCACCCAGGGCAAGGCCCTGAATGAGGTGGCCGCCTCCGACATCAAGGTGCTGGTGACGGGCAACCCGGCCAACACCAATGCCCTGATCGCCGCCAGCAACGCGCCCGACATCCCCAAAGACCGCTTCCAGGCGCTCACCCGCCTCGACCACAACCGGGCCATCGCCCAGCTCGCGAAGAAGACCGGCACGACGGTCGCCGACGTGAAGCGGATGACGATTTGGGGCAACCACTCGTCCACCCAGTATCCGGATGTCTTCCACGCCACCGTGCAGGGCAAGCCCGCCACCGATTTCGTCGACGAGGCCTGGATCGAGGGCGAATTCATCCCCACGGTCGCCAAGCGCGGCGCCGCCATCATCGAAGCCCGCGGGTTGTCTTCGGCCGCCTCGGCCGCGAACGCCACCTGCGAGGCCGCCAAGAGCTGGACGCACTCCACTCCGGAGGGCGACTGGGTTTCCGCGGCGGTCTGGACGGACGGCTCCTACGGCACGCCCGAGGGCTTGATCTCGTCCTTCCCGGTGACGGTGAAAGACGGCGCCGTCTCCATCGTGCAGGGCTTGGAGCTCGACCCCTTCTCGAAGGCCAAGATCGACGCTTCGATCGCCGAGCTGGAAGACGAGCGCGCGGCCGTGAAAGAACTTGGCCTCATCTGAGCGCCAACCGCTGGCCGAGCTGGTATCCCCCGACTGGGCGGCGGCCTTGGCGCCGGTCGCGCCCGCCGTCACCCGGATGGGGGATTTCCTGCGCGCGGAGTTGGCCGCCGGGCGCGGCTATCTGCCCGCCGGCCCCAATGTGCTGCGCGCTTTCACCCGGCCGCTGGCCGGCGTCCGCGTGCTGATCGTAGGCCAAGACCCCTACCCCACCCCCGGCCACGCGGTCGGGCTGAGTTTTTCGGTGGGGCCGCAGGTGCGGCCGCTGCCCGGCTCGCTGGTGAACATCTTCCAGGAGCTGCGCTCCGACGTGGGCGCACCCGAGCCGCCCAACGGCGACCTCGGCCCGTGGTTCGAGCGCGGGGTGCTGCTGCTGAACCGGGTGCTCACCGTGCAGCCGGGCAAGCCCGGCTCCCACCGGGGCAAGGGCTGGGAACAGGTCACCGAATGCGCCATCGGCGCGCTGGCCGCCCGCGGCGGCCCGCTCGTGGCCATCCTCTGGGGGCGGGACGCCCAAACCTTGGCGACGCAGCTGGACGGCATCCCCGTCATCGCCTCGCCGCATCCGTCGCCACTGAGCGCACATGCCGGGTTCTTCGGGTCCCGGCCTTTTTCGCGGGCGAACGCGGCGCTGGCCGAGCAGGGGGCCGAGCCTATCGACTGGCAGCTGTGAAAGTGAGGATGACGGGCGCCTCGTCCGCCGCAGACTCTCCATCCCAGCCAATCCCCAACTCCCACACCGACTCGCCTATCTCCACTTTGACAAGGCCATATTCTTTGGCAGCCGCGATGGCCACCGCCGCCACCGACCAGGCGTGGTCGAGGCTGTCGGAGCTGACGGAAAGCGCGGGCGCTTCCCCGTCCACCGGTGAAAGATCGGAAGAGCGTCGTGTAGGGAAAGAGTGTTCGTC
>JAISTI010000029.1 GCA_031272685.1 Propionibacteriaceae bacterium
GGGTGCGCTGCGGCCGCCGACCTGCACCCGCAGCCGCGCTCCGGGATGGCTGTTTTCAGGGGCGAAGGCGGCGTTCACGAGCGGGGCCGCCGGCGCCAAGGCCGGGGTGAGAACCACCACATCGCGCGGGGTGAGGGTGGAATCAGCCTGGAACTCCGCCGCCAGCAGATCGCGCAAGACTTCGACTTGCCGGGCCAGCCCGTGGCTGAGGTGAACCTCGACGGGTGTGGATGGCAGCGCGTTTGGCTCCGTCAGCTGGAAAGTGTCGACTTGCCCGAACTCCGCGAGCTTGGCCAGCAATGAGCGCTGGCGGCCGCTCAGCGCCGGCAGGTTGAAGACGGCGACCCGGCCGGGGCAGGAACGCAACCCGGCGACGGCGGCCGCATAGGCTTCCGCGCCGTCTTCGCCCAGCAGATCGCGGGCGGCCCGCCAGAGCGCGGCCTGCCAGGCATCGGCGCCAAGCGGCCGGCCGTCGGCGTCGACGTCTTCTCCGGCCCGCCAACGGGCAACCATCTCAGGGCGGAACTCGGCGTAGGCGGCGAAGCGGCCGGCGACGCGCAGCAGCTGCGCATGGGGGCGGTGGCTGCCAGCCAACCGGCCGCGCAGCGGCTCCAACGCAGAATCCGGGCTGGACGAGGCGCGATGCAACACCCAGGCCAGCTGCCCCGGCCGCCAGGGCGCGATGCGGGGGCCGAGCACCTCGGCCTCGAATCCGGCGAATCTCGGAAAGCGCACGCCCGCACTCACCCCGAAGCGCTCCCCAGCGCGCTGCCCAAGCCAACGGCTCACCCCAGCGCCGGAGACGAGGCAGTAGTCGAAGGCGAATTCGTCTGGCGGCGGGCTCTCCCAGCGGCGCAGCAGATCGTCGGCCAACCGCCCCAAATCCGCTGCGCGAAAATCCATGGGCAACACCCTAGCCGCCGGCCAGGACAAAAATGTCCGCGACGGTCACTAAGGTGTGGGACATGACCGATCCCGAGAGCCTGCTGTCCGGGCTGGACAGCGCCCAAGCCGCGGTCGCCACCGCTTTCGGCGGGCCGCTGGCGGTCGTCGCGGGGGCGGGTTCGGGCAAGACGCGGGCAATCACCCACCGCATCGCCTATGGGGTGGCCAGCGGCGAGTTCCGGGCAGGCGAAGTGCTGGCGGTCACCTTCACCACCAAGGCGGCCGCCGAGCTGCGCGCGCGGCTGGTCTACCTCGGAGTGCCCGCCGTCGCCGCCCGCACTTTTCATTCGGCCGCCTTGCGGCAGGCGCGCTTCTTCTGGCCGCAGGTCTTCCGCAGCGAGCTGCCGCCGGTGGCTTCCGACCGGCTCGGCTTGGTGGCCGAGGCCATGGCGCGCCTGCGCATTCCCAACGAGGGGCAGGCCGCCAGCGAGCTGCTCACGGAAGTCTCTTGGGCGAAGGTCAGCAATGTGCTCCCCCAGGATTACCCAGAGCTGGCCAGCGCCGCCCACCGGGAGGTGCCGGGCCTCGACGCCGAGTTGGCCGGCAAGGTGCTGCAGCGCTACGAGCAGGTGAAGAACGCCCGCGGGGTCATCGATTTCGACGACATCCTGCTGTGCGCGTGCGCGTTGCTGGCTGAAAACCCGCAAGTGGCCGACGAAGTCCGCAGCACCTACCAGCATCTGGTGGTAGACGAATACCAAGACGTCAATCCGCTGGAACGCACCCTGCTGGGGCTGTGGCTCGGATCCGACCCGCAGCTGTGCGCCGTGGGAGATCCGCTGCAAACGATCCACTCTTTCGCCGGCGCGAGTTCAAGCTATCTCAGCGGTTTCACGGCCGAGTTTCCGGGGGCGGAAGTGCTGCGGCTGGCCACCGATTACCGTTCGAGCCCGCAAATAGCCGAATTCGCGAACCGGGTGGCCCAGCAGGCCGGCATCAGTTCGGGAATGCTATTGCGCTCCCAAGCGCCGCCGGGCCCCGAGCCGGAGGTGGCCGGGGCGGTTGACGAAGCCGCCGAAGCTGGAATCGTCGCCGAGTGGCTGCGGGAGCAGCACCGGGAATTGCCATGGTCGGCGTTGGCGGTGCTGTTCCGCACCCGGGCGCAGGCGGACGCGCTGGCATTGGCGCTGGAGGCTGCGGGCGTGCCGTTCAACGTGGCGGCGGCTCCGGGGCCGGTCGCCGAGCCTTCCGCGGGGCCGGAAGACGCCGTAACTCTCGCCACCTTGCATTCCGCGAAAGGCCTGGAGTGGGGCGGGGTCGCAATCGCCGGAGTCCAGGAGGGCACGCTGCCGCACCCGGCGGCCGTCACCGAAGCGCAGCTGGCCGAAGAGGCGCGGCTGTTCTACGTGGGTGTCACCCGCGCCAAGTCCCGGCTGCTGGTCACGTGGTCGGCCCGGCGCGGCCCCGGCAGCGCCCGGCGGCAGCCTTCCCGGCTGTTGCCCATCCCCTGAGTTACGGCTTGGCTCCGAGCGTGTGGAACGGGCAGGCGGGGTGCACGGCGATGTCCTCGCTGAAAATCGCGTAGTCCCCGATGTCGAGTTGCAGGGTGCGATTGATGGCGTCCGGCAGCCGCCCGGCCAAGTAACCGTGTACCTGGCTATGGGTGACGGCGACCGCCCAGTCGCGCAGCCCGGATTCGGCCGGCACCCTGGTGTGGCAGAGCTTGGCCAGCGCCAGCGGCCAGCGGCGGTCCAGCCGTGCTTGGGCGAGATCGTGGCAGCGCAGGCAGGCGGTTTGCCCTGCCAACACCAGCGGGCCGATCACCGCGCTGCCGGGGCCGATCCGGACAACCAGGTGGTCGTGCCCGCCCGCGCAAAGCTCGTCGGTGAACGTGCGGTCGGGCTCGGCGGTGTTCGCCGCCAGGACGGTGAGCGCCGGCCATGGGGCGCCGAGTTGGCGCAAGCACCGGGAAGGCAGCAGGTCGTCCTCGGAGCCTTGCCCGGCCCAGCGGGCACGACCCGGATGCTCGGAGTTCAGCAAATTGGTCAGGTGGCGGGCCGCGTCGGAGGAGCCGACCACCAGCACGTCAAGGCGCTGGCGCATTCGGCGGAGCAGGCGGTTCTCATCAAGGGTTTCCAGCAGGTAGTCGATCCAGCGGGCCGGCAAGCCGGGCAACCGGTTGCGCAGCGCCTGCCTGGTCTGGGGGCGGTGCAGTGCCAAGACCGCCTCGGCGAGTTCGTCCGGCACGCGTTCGAGCACGATGGGATCGCGCAGACCGAGTTGGATATGGTTTTCGCCAATCCGCAGGGGTACCAAAGGCGCGGCGAGCTGGTAGGCAACTGTCATGCCTCCAGCGTGCTGAAAGGCTGGGTGTCCGGAGCGCTATCCACAGAAACCGGGGATCCGGTTTTCGCCGGCGGCCGGGCTGTGGATAAATGCCGGGCGCGGGGCTGCCGATTCAGACC
>JAISTI010000064.1 GCA_031272685.1 Propionibacteriaceae bacterium
GGGTGCGCAATCGCGCGACCTGGCCCAGCTGCCGATGCGCGAGCTGTCCGACCTCGTCGAAGAGCTGACCGCCCAGATGCACGCCGCCGCCGCCGAGCTGCAATTCGAGCTGGCCGCCCGGCTGCGCGACGAGGTCGCCGATCTGAAGAAGACGCTCCGGCAGGTTTCGGCCGCCACCCGATGAGTGGCAAGGAGTCCCAAGGCGGCTAGACTGATGCCGTCCACCACCCAAAGCGAGTCAAATGCATGTGACACTTGAGGCCTGGCTGATTACCGTCGGAATCCTCGTGGCTGTACTGGCCGTCGACGTCTTCGTCATTGGCCGGCGCCCCCACGTCCCCGGCAGGCGCGAAATCCTCGGCGCCATCATCGGATACTGCCTGCTCGCGGTGGCCTTCGGCATCGGCATTTATTTCGTCTACGGCGAGCAGGGGCCGCGCTACTCGGCCGAATTCTTCGCCGGCTGGATCACCGAATACTCGCTCTCGGCGGACAATCTGTTCATCTTCATCATCATCATGGCGAACCTGCGCGTGCCGCAGAAGCTGCAGCAATTCGCCCTCATGATCGGCATCATCCTGGCGCTGGTATTCCGGCTGGCGTTCATCCTCATCGGCGCGGCCGTCATCGAGCAGTTCGCCTGGGTGTTCTACCTGTTCGGCGCGTTCCTGATCTACACCGCCGTGAAGCTGTTCCTGGAATACCGCACCCACGGGGGAGACGACGAAAAGGAGGGCGACAACGCTTTCATGCGTTTCGTGAAAGCCAAGCTGCCGGTCACCGACGAGTTCTACGGCGAGAAAGTCATGCACCATGTGGACGGCAAGCTCGTCTTCACCGGCATGTTCCTCGTCATCATGGCGCTGGGTTCCACCGACCTGCTCTTCGCCCTCGACTCCATACCGGCCATCTACGGGCTCACCCAAGAGGCCTACCTCGTCTTCGCCGCGAACGTCTTCGCCCTTATGGGGTTGCGCCAGCTCTATTTCCTCATCGGCGGGTTGATGAAGCGCCTGGTATACCTGTCCGTCGGGCTGGCTGTCATCCTGGGATTCATCGGGGTCAAGCTGGTGCTGCACGCCATGGCCGAAACCGGCTTGGCGGATACCCTGGGCATCGCCCACGAATACCTGGAAGTGCCGATCTGGCTCTCCTTGACCGTCATTATCGGGGTGCTGGCGGTGACGGCGGTGGCCTCGCTGTTGAAATCGCGCGGCGCTCAGGGCAGCAGCGGCAGCGCCAGCCCGTAGGCGCCTTCCACCCACTCCGGGCCGATCCGGCCGCACAGCCAAGCCCACAGCCGCGCGTCGGTGCCGCCCACCGGCAGCGGCTCGCCCCGGCCGACCACCGCGCGTATCCCACTCGCGGAGGATACCTGGATGGCGGGGCCGGCGTACCCGCGCATGTGGAAGAGCGCGAATTCGAGCAGCCAGCTTGCCGCCTCCGGCGCGATCGGGTCTGGGGTGAACCCGACGTCGAGGTCGAGGTGGTGTATCAGCAGCTCGTGCAGCCGCACCAGGGTGATGAGCGAGAGCGGGTAGACGCCGGCTGCGATCTGAACCGGCCGGGACCAGCTGGGCACTTCGGCGACCGCCGCGCTGAATTGGGCGGCCGTCTGATCCAGCTCCTCTTGCAGCCGCAGCGCCGGCTGGTCGGCGCCCTCCTCGATTTCCGGAAGGCTGTGCGGGTCGTCCGCGGTCCAGGCCAGCTCGGGGATGAGCAGGATTTCGCGGAAAATGCGCGCGTCGCGGGTGAGGTGGGCAGCCACATGCGCCCGGCTCCAGCCCGGCAGCTTCGCCGGTGCCCGCCACTGGTCTTCGGTGAGGCCGATGGAGTCGCCGAGCAGGCGCTGGGTGGCGTTTTGCAGCCAGACGCGCATCTGCTCGATCGGGATTTCAGCCCATGGGCGGCCCATGGGATAAACCTACACGCCGCGCACTACCATTACCCCCATGGGCGAGAAGTTGAAAATCCGCGGCGCGCGCGAGCACAACCTCAAAAATGTCAGCCTCGACCTGCCCCGCGACTCGCTCATCGTCTTCACCGGCCTGTCCGGATCGGGCAAATCCTCCCTCGCCTTCGACACGATTTTCGCCGAAGGGCAGCGCCGCTACGTGGAAAGCCTGTCCTCCTACGCGCGGCTGTTCCTCGGCCAGCTCGACAAGCCCGACGTCGACTTCATCGAAGGGCTGAGCCCGGCGGTCTCCATCGACCAGAAGTCCACCAGCCGCAACCCGCGCTCCACCGTCGGCACCGTCACCGAAATCCACGACTATCTGCGCCTGCTCTTCGCCCGCGTCGGGCATCCGCACTGCCCAGTGTGCGGCGCGGCAATCACCCGGCAGACGCCGCAGCAGATCGTCGACCGGCTGCTGGCGCTACCCGAGGGCACCCGCTTCCAGCTGCTCGCCCCGGTCGTGCGCGGCCGCAAAGGCGAATACACGGACGTCTTTCGCTCCTTCGCAGATGACGGCCTCAGCCGGGTGCGGGTGGACGGCCAGGTGTACCAGCTTTCCGACCCGCCGAAACTGGACAAGCAGAAGAAGCACTCCATCGACGTGGTGGTGGACCGGCTGGTGCTGCGCCCCGGCATCCAGCAGCGGCTCACCGAATCGGTGGAGACGGCGCTGCGGCTGGCCAGCGGCCTGCTCACCGTGGAGCTGGTGGACGAGCCGGCCGACAGCCCCGCGCGCGAGCGCTCCTTCTCCGAAAAACTTGCCTGCCCGAATGGCCACGACGTCCTTATCGAAGAGCTGGAACCCCGGCAGTTCTCCTTCAACGCCCCCTGGGGCGCCTGCCCGGAATGCTCCGGGCTGGGGGTGCGCCGCGAAATCGACGTCGAGTTGGTCATCCCGAACCCAGCGAAAAGCCTGTCCCAAGGAGCAATCACCATCTGGCAGACCCCCTACACCGCCAGCTACTTCCAGTCGATCCTGCGCTCGCTGGCCAAAGCCGAGGGTTTCTCGGTGGACACACCCTGGGAGCAGTTGTCCGAACGCGCCCAACAGCTGGTGTTGCACGGCCGTCCGGGAAAGCTGCCGGTGGAGGCCGTCTCCCGCTCTGGCAATGTCTATTCCTGGAACACCCACTTCGAGGGGGCGCTGGAGTTCTTGAAGCGCCGCCACGACGAGTCGACCTCCGAGGGAGCGCGCGACAAATGGGCTGAATACATGAAGGATGTGCCGTGCTCGGTCTGCGGCGGCACCCGCCTGAAGCCCGCCACCCTCGCGGTCACCGTCGGCGGCAAGAACATCGCCGAAGTCTCCGACATGCCAATCCGCCAGGTAAAAGAGTTCCTCGCCGAGCTGGATTTGAGCGAGCGGGAGCGTTCCATCGCCCAGCGGGTGCTCAAAGAGGTGGGGGAGCGGCTGCGCTTCCTGGTGGACGTCGGCCTCGACTACCTCACCCTCTCGCGCTCGGCCGGCTCGCTGTCCGGCGGCGAGGCGCAGCGCATCCGCCTGGCCACCCAGATCGGCTCCGGGCTGACCGGGGTGCTGTACGTGCTCGACGAGCCGTCCATCGGCCTGCACCAGCGCGACAACCATCGCCTTATCGAGACCCTGGTGCGGCTGCGGGACATCGGCAACACCCTCATCGTGGTGGAGCATGACGAGGACACCATCCGCGCCGCCGACTGGGCGGTGGAGATCGGCCCCGGCGCGGGCGAGAGCGGCGGCGAGATCGTCGTCTCCGGGCCGGTCACCGAGCTGCTCATCAACCCCGACTCCATCACCGGGGCCTACCTGTCGGGCGCGCGCTCGATTCCGCTGCCGTCGGCGCGCCGACGGGGCAACGGCTTGGAGCTGCGGGTGGTGGACGCCCACGAGAACAATCTGAAGCACATCGACGTGGCCTTCCCGCTGGGCAAGTTCATCGCGGTGACCGGGGTCTCCGGCTCCGGAAAATCCTCGCTGGTGAACCATATCCTGTATAACGCCTTGTCAAAACACCTTTTCGGTTCACGTACCGTGCCGGGCAAGCACCGGGAGATTCGCGGCGTGGAAAACGTGGACAAGTGCATCCACGTCGACCAATCGCCCATCGGGCGCACCCCGCGCTCCAACCCGGCCACCTACACCGGGGTTTTCGACCACATCCGCAAGCTCTTCGCCGACACCCAGGAGGCGAAGGTGCGCGGCTACCTGCCTGGGCGGTTCTCTTTCAACGTCAAAGGAGGCCGCTGCGAGCATTGCGCCGGCGATGGCACCATCCGCATCGAGATGAACTTCCTGCCCGACGTCTACGTGCCGTGCGAGGTCTGCCACGGGGCGCGCTACAACCGCGACACCTTGCAAGTGCACTACAAGGGCAAGACCATCGCCGAGGTGCTCGACATGCCCATCGACGAGGCGGTGGAGTTCTTCGCCCCGCTGCCGAGAATCGCCCGCCACCTGCAAACCCTCAAAGACGTGGGGCTGGGATATGTGCGGCTGGGCCAGCCGGCCACCACCCTCTCCGGCGGCGAGGCGCAACGGGTGAAGCTGGCCTCCGAGCTGCAGCGCCGCTCCACCGGCGCCACCTTGTACGTGCTGGACGAGCCGACCACCGGCCTGCACTTCGAAGACATCCGCAAACTGCTCAAAGTGCTGAACCGGCTGGTCGACCAAGGCAACACCGTCGTCATCATCGAGCACAACCTCGACGTCATCAAGACCGCCGACTGGGTGATCGACCTCGGCCCCGAAGGCGGCGACGCCGGCGGGACGGTGGTCTGCGCCGGCACCCCGGAGGAGGTGGCGGCGTTCCCCGGCTCCCACACCGGCCGCTTCCTCGGCCCGGTGCTGGCCCGGCCCGCCCAGCCTGATCCCGAAGACGACGGCCTGGCCCTGCCTGGCCTGTCCGGATAGCCGGCCATGAGCTTGCCCTACCGTCCCAAGACCGCGGAAATCCCCACCTCGCCGGGCGTCTACCGCTTCTCGGACCCCGAAGGGCGGGTCGTATACGTCGGCAAGGCGAAAAACCTGCGCAACCGGCTCACCTCGTATTTCCAGGACGAACAGGCCTTGCACCCGCGCACCCGGGCGATGCTGCGCGCCGCGGCGAAAGTGGAGTGGACCATCGTGCAGACCGAACTGGAGGCGCTGCAGCTGGAATGGACGTGGATCAAGCAGTACGACCCGCGCTTCAACGTGATGTTCCGCGACGACAAGTCGTACCCGTGGGCGGCGATCACCTGGGCGGAGGAGTTTCCGCGGGTGTTCGTGGGGCGCGGCGCGCGCCGCAAAGGCAACCGCTATTACGGCCCCTACCAGGCGGCCTGGGCCATCCGCCAAACCCTCGACGTGCTGCTGGGCGCATATCCGATGCGCTCCTGCTCGGCGGGGGTGTTCGCCGCCGCCCGCCGGTCCGGCCGGCCCTGCCTGCTGGGCGACATCGGCAAATGCGTCGCCCCGTGTGTTGGGCGCATTGACGCCGCCGAGCACCGCAAGCTGGCCGCCAAGATGGGCCAATTCCTCTCCGGGCATGTCGGCTCGGCCGTGCGCGAGGCCCAGGAGCAGATGGACGCCGCCGCGCGGGCCATGGAGTACGAGCAGGCCGCCACCTGGCGCGACCGGCTGGCCGCCATCAAGCTCGCCTCGGCGAAGAACGCCGTGGTTTTCCTCGACGGCACCGACGCCGACGTGGTCGCTTTGGCCGTGGACGAGTTGGAGGTGTCCGCCGCCATCTTTTTCGTGCGGGACGGGCGCATCGTGGGGGAGCGGGGCTGGATCGCCGACCGCGACGGGGATTCGCCCGCCGCCGAACTGCTGCAGGCTTTTTTGCTGCGCGAGTACGCCGACGCCACGCCGGGCCAGGACGCCAATCCCATCCCGCCGCTGATCTTGGTGCCTCAGCTGCCCGCCGACGCCACCGCGCTCGCCGAGCTGCTCGCCGGGCAGCGTGGGGCGCAGGTGGAGATCCGGGTGCCCAAGCGCGGCGACAAGCGCACGCTGCTGGACACGGTGGCCCAGAACGCCGCCGACAACCTGCGGGTGCACAAAACCCGCCGGGCCTCCGACCTCACCACCCGCTCATTGGCCCTTGAAGAAATCCAGCAGGCGCTCGGCCTGCCGCAGGCGCCGCTGCGCATCGAGTGCTACGACATCTCGCACACCCAAGGGCAAAACGCGGTGGCGTCGATGGTGGTTTTCGAAGACGGGCTGCCGCGCAAATCGGAATACCGCCGCTTCGTCATCCGCACCGTGGAAGGCTCCAACGACGTGGCCGCCATGCGGGAGGTGCTGCTGCGGCGGTTCGCCCACGCGGAGGTCATCGCGGCCGCCGAGCCACAGCCTCAGCATTCTCGCGATGGCGACGCGGGGGAGGATGCGGTTGCCATCGCGGCCGCCGAGCCGCAGTCTCAGCCGGCCCGCAACCGCTTCGCGTATGCCCCGGCGTTGATTGTGGTGGACGGCGGCGCGCCCCAGGTGGCGGCGGCGCGGGCGGCGCTGGCCGAGGCGGGCGTCGACGTGCCCCTCGCCGGGCTGGCCAAGCGCCTGGAAGAAGTGTGGCTGCCCGGCGAGGAATACCCGGTGATCCTGCCGCGCAACTCCGAGGGCCTCTACCTGTTGCAGCGGGTGCGCGACGAGGCCCACCGTTTCGCCATCGCCCACCACCGCGCCCGGCGGGGCAAGTCGATGCTGGAATCCATCCTCGAAGGGGTGGACGGCCTGGGGCCGGCGAAAACCAAAGCGCTGCGGCGCCGATTCCCCTCGCTGAAAGCCCTGCGCGCCGCCACCGAAGCGGATCTGGCCCAAGTGCCCGGCATCGGCCCCAAACTGGCTGCCGAACTCGTGGCGGCGTTGCGCCAGGACGCCGTCCCGGCGGTCAACACCGCCACCGGAGAGGTGGGTTAGCCCAGGTTCAGAGGGCGCAGCGGAAATAGGGCAGCCCGGCGGCCGCGGCCTCGTCGGCCATCCAGACAATCTCGCGGCTCGGGTTCACCCGCATCACGGGCGCGTTCAGGCTGTCGGTGA
>JAISTI010000074.1 GCA_031272685.1 Propionibacteriaceae bacterium
CCGGTCTCTTCCGCCACCTCGCGCAGCAGCGCCTGCGACGGGGTCTCCCCCGGCTCCAGCCCGCCGCCGGGGAAACCCCACAGGCCGGCGACGATGGTCGATTCGGAGAAGAGCGCGCCCAGCACCCCGCGCGCGGAGGTGAGGATGACATAGGCGGCCACCCGCTGGCGTTCCACCGGCTGGTATCCGGGTGGGATGACCAGGCCCGGCTCGATGAGCTTCTTGCGTTTGCGCAGCCGGACGGCTTTGCCCGGCCGAACCAGCACTGTCAGCACCAGGTCTTCCACCGTGCCGTGGACGGACAGCGGCCGCAGCCATTCAAAGCCAAGGCTGGCGGTCAGCTTCTCGGGATCGACCCCATGGCCGAGCACGCTACTGAAGACCGGGGGCGTCCCGGCCGCCAACACTCCGGCCACCTTCACAGGCTTGAGACTAGCAAAGGCCCGCCGCCGCCGTCTCAGTGGCAATTCCGTCCGCGCGCACGGCGATAGCAGGGTATCGTTGAGGCAAGTCAGTGATCCGATGACTGGAGGCCAATATGACCAATGCCGGGGGCGAGACGCTCGGGAAATACCAAGACACCACCGTGGCCGTGAGCCAGGTGGTGTCCACATCGCTCAAAGACACCTGGAAGCTGCTAAACACCCGCGAAGGCAACGAGGCCCTTCTCGGAAAGGGCGGCGTCATCGGTGACAAAGGCGATTCTTGGCGCTCCGAAGAGGGGACATTCGGAGTGATCCGCTCATATCATCCGCTGGAACAGATCCGCTTCTACTGGTATGCCGCCGAGGGCGCGCCGAAGACGGTGGTGGACGTCCTCATCGCCCCAGAGGGCGAGGGCACGCGCATCAGCATCAACCACGAGCGCGTCCCGTGGTATTTCGACACCGCCAAACTGCAGGCCCGCTGGCAGGAGGCCATCGCCGCCATCGTGGCGCAGTAGGTTCAGAGCGCCTGGGCCATCTGACGCACATAGCCGGCGATGACCGGCTCGGCCGCCGCGCCGTGCTGCGCGATGAGCCGCACGATCGCCGAGCCCACGATCACCCCGTCGGACTTCGCGGCCATGGCCGCCGCCTGTTGCGGGGTGCTGATTCCAAAGCCCACAGCCACCGGCACGTCGGTGACCTGCCGGATTTGGGCGACGATGGCGTCGATGTCGGTGGTGATCTGCGAGCGCACCCCGGTCACCCCCAGCGAGGAAACCAGGTAGATGAAGCCTTCCGCTTCGGCGGCGATCATGCGGATGCGCTCGTCGGAGGTGGGGGCGATCAGCGAGATGACGGCCACGCCGTGTGGCCGGGCGGCCTGCTTCACCTCGGCCTGCTCCTCGTAGGGCAGGTCGGGGATGATGATGGCGTCCACGCCCGCCAGCTCGGCCCGGGCGAAGAACCGCTCGAAACCGTAGTGGAAGACCGGATTCAGGTAGGTCATGAAGGCCAGCGGGATTTCCAGCCCCTCCGCGCGCAGCTCGCCGGCGAGGGCGAATAGGTCGTCGGTGGTGGTTCCGGCCGCCAGTGCCCGCTGGCTGGCCTCTTGGATTACCGGCCCCTCGGCGATTGGGTCGGAAAACGGGATGCCGATTTCCACCATTCCGGCGCCGGCGGCGGCGATGGCGTGGATGAACCGTTTCGTGTCCGCAACGCTGGGATCGCCCCCGGTGACGAACGCGATGAAAGGCTTCTTTCCGGCGAAGGCGGCCGCGAGCCGGCTCATTCGGACACCTCCCGGCCCAGGTATTTCGCGATGGCGGCCACGTCTTTGTCGCCGCGTCCAGACAGGCAGATGACCACCACGGCGTCCGGGCCGAGCGTGGGGACGAGCTTGCGGGCGTGGGCGATGGCGTGCGCGCTCTCCACCGCCGGGATGATGCCCTCTTGGCGGGAAAGATATTCGAAGGCCGAAACCGCCTCGGCGTCCGTCACCGGCACATATTCGGCGCGGCCGGTGTCGTGCAGCCAGGCGTGCTCCGGGCCGATGCCGGGGTAGTCGAGGCCGGCGGAGATGGAATACACCGGGGCGATTTGCCCGTACTCGTCTTGGCAGAAATACGATTTCATGCCGTGGAAAACCCCGGCCGAGCCGTTGGCGATGGTGGCGGCGTTGCGCTCGGTGTCCACGCCCTCGCCGGCTGCCTCACAGCCGATCAGGCGCACCGCCTCGTCGGCGATGAACTCGTGGAAGATGCCGATGGCGTTCGAGCCGCCGCCGACGCAGGCCAGCACCGCCGTCGGCAGCTTGCCTTCGGCGGCGAGAATCTGCTGGCGGGCTTCCCGGCCGATGACGGATTGGAAATCGCGCACGATGGTGGGGAACGGGTGCGGCCCCATCACCGAGCCGAGCACGTAGAGGGTGTCGTCCACCCGTCCCGACCATTCGCGCATCGCCTCGTTCACCGCGTCTTTGAGCACCTGGGTGCCGGTGGTGACGGCGTGCACTTTCGCTCCCAGCAGCTCCATCCGGAAAACGTTGAGCGCTTGCCGCTGAGTGTCCTCCAAGCCCATGAAGATCTCGCACTCCAGCCCGAGCAGGGCGGCGGCGGTGGCGGTGGCCACCCCATGTTGCCCGGCGCCGGTCTCGGCGATCACCCGGGTTTTGCCCATGCGCTTGGCCAGCAGGCACTGGCCCAGCACGTTGTTGATCTTGTGGGAGCCGGTGTGGTTGAGGTCTTCGCGCTTCAGGTACACCTTCGCCCCGAGGTCTTCGCTCATATTCGCCGCGAAGTACAGCAGCGAGGGCCGGCCGGCGTAGCCGCGCAACAGCCCGTCCAGTTCGGCGGTGAACTCCGGGTCGTCTTTGCAGCGCAGGTAGGCGGCTTCCAGCTTGATGATTTCATTCATCAAGGTTTCCGGGATGAACTGGCCGCCGTGCTGGCCGAAGCGCCCCTTCATCGCCAGCCCGCCACGAACTGCCGCACCTTGGCCGGGTCTTTCACCCCGTCGGTCTCCACTCCGGAATTCACATCCAAAGCATACGGCCCGAGCTTGCGGGCGGCTTCCACATTGCCGGGGTGCAGCCCCCCGGCCAGCCAGAGCGGCGGAATCGCCACACCTTCACCGGCCGCGATCTGCCGGGCTTGCGCGATGTAATCCCAGTCGAAGGCCTGGCCGGAGCCGCCGCGCAGGTTGTCGAGCAGCAGATAGTCGGCCCCAAGCCGGGCCGCCCGCACGATGGCCTGCGGCGAGCCCACCGCCACCGCCTTGATGATGGGGACGTTCTTGGGCAGTTCCGGGCGCAGGGTGCGGATGTACTCGGAGGTCTCACAGCCGTGGAGCTGGACGGCGGAGACGAGGCCTTGGTAGACGGCGTCCGAGACCTCGCTGATGGGCGCGTCGGCGAAAACCCCGACTGTCTTGATGGCCGGGTCGAGCCGGGAGCGGATGGTTCTTGCCCGGGATTTCGAGACGGCCCGGGTGCTGGAAGGCACGAAGATGAAGCCGGCGTATTCGGGTTTGACTTCGTTCAGCCAGGCAACGTCCTCCAGGCGGGTGATGCCGCAGACTTTCAGCGCGGGCGGCGGCTGCTTGGCGGCGGCGCGCAGCTCTTTCAGGGCGGCCACCCGGTCGGCGGCGCGCATCAGCGCCTCACCGACGAGGACGGCGTCGGCGCCGGCGGCGGCGATCGGCGCGATGTCTTCCGGCCCGGACACCCCGCTCTCGGAGACGAAGAGCGTGCCGGCGGGCACCAGGGAGCGCAGGTTGGCGGCATTGGAGTTGTCCACGCTGAAATCTTTCAGGTTGCGGTTGTTGACGCCGGCGATGCGGGCTCCGGCGGCGAGCGCGGTGGCGATTTCCGCGGCGTCATGCGCTTCAACAAGGCACGACATCCCTAGTGAATCGGCGATTCCGAGGTAGTCCGCGAGCTGGCCGGGGCTGAGGATGGACACGATGAGCAGCACGGCGTCCGCCCCCAGCTCCTTGGCTTGGAAGAGCTGGTATTCGTCGACGGTGAAGTCTTTGCGCAGCACCGGGATGGCGGCTGCTTGGGCAATCTGCTCCAGGTATTCGTCGGCGCCGAGGAAATGCGCCGGCTCGGTCAGCACCGAGATGGCCGCCGCGCCGCCCGCTTGGTAGTCACGGGCGATGTCGAGGTAGGGGAAGTCGGGGGCGATGAGCCCTTTCGATGGGGAGGCTTTCTTCACCTCGCAGATGAATGACAGGCCGCCGGCGGACAGCGCCGCCTCGAACGGGAAACCGGTCGCGGCGTCCAAGTCTTGGGCGGCGGCGCGGACTTCGGCCAGCGGGCGCGCCGCCTTGGCGGCGGCCACCCGTTCCTTGGCCTCGGCGGCCAACAGCTCCAAGATGTCAGGCATTGGTGCGGGCCACGAATTGCTCCAACTGTTCCAGCGCCTTTCCGGACGAGATCACGTCGCGGGCGACCGCAAGCCCTTCGGCGATGGAAAGCTCCGGTTTGGCGATGTGGATGGCGGCGGCCGAGTTCAGCAACACGGCGTCCGTCTTCGGCCCGGCCTCGCCGGAGAGAATCCTGCGGGTGATTTCGGCGTTCTCAGCCGGGGTGCCGCCCACCAGGTCTTCTTTGCGGCAAAGTTCGAAGCCGTATTTGCGCGGGTCGAGGGTGTAGACGCGGAACTCGCCGTCATGCGCCTCGCACACCGCAGTGGTGGCGCTCATGGAAATCTCGTCCAGCCCGTCGCGGCCGAACACCACCATGGCGTCTTTCACCCCGAGGTTGTACAGCACTTTCGCCAGCGGCTCCACCAAGTCTTCTTCGTAGACGCCGAGCAGCTCCATATCGGCGCCGGCCGGGTTCACCAGCGGGCCGAGGATGTTGAAGATGGTGCGGATGCCCAGTTCTTTGCGCACCGGGGCCACATATTTCATGGCGATGTGGTAGTTCTGCGCGAACAGGAAGCACAGGCCGATGGAGTTCAGCAGCTCCAGGCTTTTCTCCGGCGGGACGTCGATTTTCACGCCCAGCGCCTCCAGCACGTCGGCGGCGCCGCTCTTGGAGGTGGCGGCCCGGTTGCCGTGCTTGGCCACCGGGATGCCGGCCGCCGAAATCACCATCGCGGAGGTGGTGGAGATGTTGAAGCTGAAGGAGCGGTCGCCGCCGGTGCCGACGATCTCCAGCACCGGCAGTTCGTTCAGCAGCCGGACGCAGTGCTTGCGCATGCCCGCCGCCGAGCCGGTGATTTCGTCGATCGTCTCCCCTTTGACGCTCATCGCGGTGAGGTAGGCGGCCATTTGGATGTCGGTGGCCTCGCCGCTCATGATTTCGTCCATGACTTCCTCGGCCAGCTCGTAGCCCAGGTTGTCCCGCTTGACCGCCTTGGCTATCGCCTGGCGGATTCTTCCTTCGCCCATTCGCCTACTCCACAAAATTCCGCAGCATCGTTTTTCCGGCCGGCGTCATGACCGACTCCGGATGGAACTGTACTCCGTAGATCGGAAAAACCTGATGCTGGACCGCCATCACCTCGCCGTCGTCGGCAACCGCTGTCACTGTCAATTCCGGCGGCAGGGTGGCCCGGTCGGCGGCCAGCGAGTGGTAGCGGGCGGCGGTGAAACCGTCTTCCAGCCCGGCGAACAGCTTCATCGGGGCGGTGAGGGTGATGGCCGAGGGTTTGCCGTGCATCAAGTGTTTGGCGTATCCGACGGTGGCGCCGAAGGCTTCGCAGATCGCCTGGTGTCCCAGGCAGACGCCCAGGATGGGCACTTTCCCACCCAGCTCTTTCACCACGTCTACGCAGATGCCGGCATCGCGGGGATGGCCAGGCCCTGGCGAGAGGATGATGTGGGTGGGATCCAGCATGTCCAACTGGCCGACGGTGAGGGCGTCGTTGCGAATCACCCGCACCTCGCCGGCGATCTCGCCGACCAGCTGGTACAGGTTGTACGAGAAGGAGTCGTAGTTGTCGATCAGCGCGATCACTGCCGCTCCTGGAGGCTTTGGGGCAGCCGGGCCGCCGTGGTCGCGTCCGCGCGCGGCGCCGGGAACTCGCCGCGCCCGGGGTGGCCGCTGACGTCGAGCAGGGCTTGCCTGACCGCGGCCATCTTGTTCTCACACTCCTGGTATTCGTTCTCGGGGACGGAGTCTGCAACTATACCCGCGCCCGCCCGCACGTAAACCTGGCCGTTCTTCTTGTAAGCGATGCGGATGGCGATGCAGGTGTCGAGGTCGCCGGTGTTGGAAATGTAGCCGATCGCCCCGCCATACACCCCGCGGCGGTTGTCCTCCAGCTCGTCGATGATCTCGCAGGCGCGGATTTTCGGCGCCCCGGAGAGTGTGCCGGCGGGCAGGACGGCGTCCACCGCGTCGATGGCGGAATACGATTTGCGGATTTGCCCCTCCACCGTCGAGCCGATGTGCATGACGTGGGAGAACCGCAGGACACTGAGGTAGTCGAGCACCCTGACCGAGCCGAATTCGGAAATCTTGCCGAGGTCGTTGCGGCCGAGGTCGACGAGCATGTTGTGCTCGGAAAGCTCTTTGTCGTCGGCGAGCAGCCCAGCTTCCAGGGCGGCGTCTTCTTCCGGCGTCTGGCCGCGCGGCCGGGTGCCGGCCAGCGGGAAAGTCGTCAGGCGGTCGCCGGAAAGCTTGACGAGGGTTTCGGGCGAGGCGCCGGCGATTTCGAGGTCGTCGGAAGAGAAGTAGAACATGTACGGGCTGGGGTTCAGCTCGCGCAGCCGCCGGTAGGTCTCGAACAGGCTGCCGGCGGCCGGGGCTTTCAGCCGATTGGAGAGCACCACCTGGAAGATGTCGCCCTCGCGGATGTGGTGTTTGGCCTTGTCGACGATCTCGACGAAGCCGGCCTTGTCGAACAGCGCTTCGAAATCTCCGGTGAGCTGCAGCGGCGCGATCTCGGCCCGCTCTCCGGAGTAGACCAGCACCCGCATATCGTCCAGTTCGTGGATGGCCTGGCGCAGGCCGTTCTGCACGTCGGTGAGCGCCATGTTGTAGATGAGGTAGACGGCCTGCTCCAGATGGTCGAAGGCGATGACCTTGTCGAAGAGCATCAAATCGACATCGCGGAAGCCCTCTTCGTCCACTCCTTTGAATTTCAGGCTCGGCTCGGCGTATTTGAGGTAGTCGAAGGAAAAATAGCCCACCAGGCCGCCAGTAAAGGGCGGCAGGCCGGGGATGCGCGGGGAGCGGTTTTCGGCGATCACCCGGGCGATGTAGGTGCCGGGGTGGACGTCTTGGCGCTCGTAGGTGCCGTCCGGGCCGCGGATGGTGAGCCGCCCGTCTTTGCATGTTACTTCGGTGGCCGGGTCGTAGCCCAGGAAGGTGTAGCGGCCGTCTTTCTCGTTGTCTTCGAGGCTTTCCAGGATGAAGCACTGCTTGGAGACGTGTTTGAGCGCCCGGAACACCTCGATCGGGGAGCGGGTCAGCCCGGTCATGCGCATGACGACCGGCGCGACCCGGTAGTCGCGGGCGTAGCGCTGGTAGAGCGGGAGTTCTACCGACAACAGCTTGTGCTTCATGATGGCAGCAATCTAACTACCCGCACTTTGCGGCCCGGTTACAGCTTTGTTCACCTGCCGTACCGGCGCTCTCTGGCGGTGTAGGAGCGCAGGGCGCGGATGAAGTCGACCCGGCGGAAATCCGGCCAGAGCGCTTCGCAGAAATAAAACTCGGAATGGGCGGACTGCCACATCAAGAACCCGGAGAGCCGCTGCTCGCCCGAAGTGCGGATAATCAGGTCCGGGTCGGGCTGCCCGGCGGTGTACAGATGCTCGGAGATGGCGTCGATGTCGAGCGTCTGGGCCACCTGGTCGAGGGTGGCGCCGCGGGCGGCTTCTGCGGTGAGCAGGCTGCGGACGGCGTCGCGCAGCTCCCGGCGGCCGCCGTAGGCGACGGCCACGTTGATGTGCATGCCGGTGTGGCCGGCGGTGCGTACCTCGGCGGCTTTTAGGCGGGTGGTGATGGGAGGCGGCAGCAAAGACAGATCGCCGACGGGCTGCACCTGCCAGCGCGGGCCGGCGGCGAGGTCTTCGACGAGCGCGGCGATCACGTCCAGCAGCGGCGTCACTTCGTCCAGCTCGGAGCGGTTTAGGTTGTCGGTGGAGAGCACCCACA
>JAISTI010000075.1 GCA_031272685.1 Propionibacteriaceae bacterium
AGCACCAACCGCCCAGCCGACGAAGGCGAAACGGAAAACAGAATGCGAGGAAGACAATGCCGAAAGGATGCCCCCCCCCATGCATAAAACAATGCCCCCCCACGCTAAACTCCTGACACCAATCCTTTCCCTGGCCCTCGCCGCCGGGATGGCCATCTCCAGCGTCCCGCCCACCGCGCAAGCCGCCATCACCGACTATGAGGCCCCGCCCGTCGTCGTGGCCGGCGAAAACCTGGCCCGCACCGGCACCGCGACAGCGAAGTCGTCTTGGGACGCCACCGTCTACGGCGGGTCGGCCATCGACACGGCAACCAAATGGCCCCAATATCTTCCCGCCAACGCGATCGACTCCAACACGAACACCACCAACGCCACCGGCACCAAATGGGGTTCGCGCGACAAGACCGCAAACGTGACCTGGGGCTCCGACAGCGCCCCCTCCACCTACGACCCGTCCGAAGACTGGTTCCAGGTGGAGCTAGCCACGCCGGCCCTCGTCACCCAGGTGGTCATCTCTTGGGAGGCCGCCTGCTCCACCAACTACGACATCCAGCTTTCCAAGACCGGCGCCGACGGCTCTTGGACGACGGTGGCCACCAGCACCGCCAACTGCAACAAGCAGATCATCACCACAGACTTCGCCGCCCCTGCCGAGCCGGTCAAGTTCGTGCGCATGCAGTCGCACGCCACCCGCGACGAATGGGGCTTGGTGATCTGGGACTTCCAGATTTACGCCTCCACCGGCGGCGACTGGGCCTATCAGCCGGCCGAGCCGGCCTCTTGGCCGAGCGTTGAGCGCGTGAAGGTCTCGCACGAGGCGGGTGTGGTCGCCACCGCCAAGAGCGAATGGGACGGCAAGAAGGCCGACGGCACCGATTACTATCCGCTGGCCAACTATGTAGCCGCCAACGCCATCGACGGCAGCACCGGTACCAAATGGGGCTCTCGGGACAAGAGTTCGATGCGGTGGGGTGACTGCTCCGCGACTTGCGCCTACAACCCGGATGAAGACTGGATTCAAGTGGAGCTGCCCACCGCGTCCCCCGTTTACGAGGTGAAGCTGAACTGGGAGGGCGCGGATTCCAAGCCCGACAAGTTCATGATGCAGGTCTCCAATGACGGCACAACCTGGGTGACGGTCGCCCGCGTCGAAAACCCGCCGATTGGGGTCTCCTCGGTGATGATGGCGGTCGACGAGCCGGTCAAGTTTGTGCGGATGCAATCCGTGGTCGCCCGCCAATGGGGCTTGGTGCTGTGGGAATTCGAGGTATATTCCGCTCCCCCGGCGGGACCCGCGGTCACCGGAGACGCGGCCATGGTGCTGCCGCAGCCGGTGAGCGCCGTGGCGTCTGCGGCCGGCGACTTCGCCCTGACGGCCGATTCGCGCATCGTCATCTCCACTTCCTCCCTGTCCGGCACCGCCGAAGTCCTCGCGGGCTATCTGCGCCCGTCCACCGGCTTCGAACTGCCGGTCGTCACCGGCACGGCCACCGCGGCCGACGTCGCCCTGAACCTGGGCGCGGTTGCAGAGCTTCCCGCCACTACCCTGGCTGCCGACGAAGGCTACAAGCTGGTTACCAGCGCAAATGGGGCGGCGATCACCGCTCCGGCCGCGCACGGCATCTTCAACGGCTTCCAAACGCTCTTGCAGCTCCTGCCCGCCGACATCGCCTCCACGGTCGTCCGCACCGGCCCCTGGCAGGCTGGCGCCTTCACCATCGTGGATTATCCGCGCTACGCCTACCGCGGCCTGCTCGTCGACGAAGGCCGCAACTTCGTCGGCGTCGAAGGAATCAAGAAGATTATCGACAACCTCGCCCAATTGAAGGGATCCATCCTGCACTGGCACCTGACCGAAAACGTCGGTTGGCGCCTGGAAATCAAGAACTCCAGCATTGCGCAGTACTCATCGCTCGGGCTGAATAGCGGCGAGGGCTGCCAGAACGACGGCGGCGGCTGCACCACCGGTATCTACACTCAAGAGCAGTTCTCCGAGATCGTCGCCTACGCCAACGCGCGGTTTGTGCAGATCATGCCGGAGATCGACATGCCCGGGCACTCCCGGTTCGTCACCACCAAGCTGAGCTCGCTGGGCGTCAACTGCTCCAACAACTGGTGCAACTCGGAAGCCTCCTACGCGATCATCGACGACATAATCGGCCAGGTGGCCGCCCTCAGCCCATACGAATACATCCACATCGGCGGCGACGAGGTCTCCAACATGTCGTCCTCCGACTACGACGCGTTCATCAAGCGCGTGGAGCAGATCGCCAAGAGCCACGGCAAGAAGATCGCCGGCTGGACGCCCGCTATCGACCACTACGCCGAGCCGACCTCGGCGGGTCACTACTGGTGGACGTACACCCCGCAGTCGTCGTGGTTCGACCACGGCCAGCCGTGGATCCTCTCCCCCGAGGAGAACACCTACCTCGACTACATCGGCACCAACGGGGTGCTCGCGCAGTCATATTCCTGGGATCCGCAGGCGTTCGTCGAAACCCTCGCCGGGAACAAAGACGTGCCGACCACCTGGGGCCTGAAAGACGAAGACGTGCTCGGCGTGGAAGCGTGCGTCTGGGGTGAGAAAGTCGCGGGCCCGCTGCAGGTGATGTACAACGCCTTCCCCGAGCTGGCCGGCATCGTCCAGAAGGGCTGGTCCACGCGCGACGCCAGCTCCCAATACACCGAATACCTCAAGCAGCTGGCCAAGTGGGGCACCCGGGCGCAGTTCCAGGACACCAACTTCCGGCCGTACTCCGACGTCTCCTGGGAGGTTCAAGCCGCCGGATCGAAGCTGAAGACAGAGCATTCGCTCACCGTTTCGGGCGAGCTGGCGGGCCTGGCCTCGCCGGGCGTCGGCATCGGCTCCTACACCGCCACCATCGACTGGGGCGACGGCAGCGCCGTCGAGACCGCCACCATTTCCGGCCTGGATTGGAACTCCGCCCAGACCGTCAAACAAGGCCGCACCCTGCTGCGCGTCAACGGGACGCACACCTATCCGGCGGCCCAGGAATACACCGGCACCGTCACCTACAAGAGCGGTTCCAACACCTACGCGGTGGACTTCACCGTGGATGTCGAGGCGCCGCTGCCAATCGCGCAAGCCGGTGGCGTCACGCTTCCGGGGGCCGCGCCAGGTGCGGCGCAAGTTGAACTCAACGGTTCGACTGCCACCTTGGACAATG
>JAISTI010000186.1 GCA_031272685.1 Propionibacteriaceae bacterium
AGGATTCCCGAAGGGAAGCCGAGGGGGGCGGACTTGCGAAGCAAGGCCGCGCGATTCCCGTGCTCCAACCTCTGGGGGAGTGTGTCTTGCTCGGCAAGACCACGTGAGCCCCCGGCGCCCATCTATGATTGGGGGCGTGCGTGACGACAAGCTGCAGCGGTTGGAGGCTGTCGCGCGCATGTACTACGAGCTGGATCTGACGCAGGCGGAGATCGCCAAGCGGCTGCAGGTGTCCCGGCCATTCGTCTCACGGCTGCTGGCGGAAGCCAAAGCGCTGGGCATCGTGGAAGTCCGGATTACCCCGCAAGGGCCGGTGGGCGTGCAAACCCTGCAGGCGGCGGTGGCAGATTTCGGCATCAGGGGCGGCACCCTCGTCCCGGACGGCGACGACGGCGAGACAAACCTGGCGCTGGGGCAAGCGGCTTTGTCCCTGATTGAAGAGCTGGGCGGCGGCTGCCTGGGCCTGGGGTGGGGCCACGTCATCGGCGTGATGGTGGCCGATTTGGAACAGCACCCGGCGAGCCGCTCGAAGGTGACGAACGTCACCCCGCTCATCGGCAACCGGGGCGTGCCCATCCGCTCCTACCATTCCAACGAGAACACCCGCATCGTGGCGCAGCAATTGCACGCGCGGGCACATTACCTGCACGCACCCTCGATGGCCGAAAGCCCGCACGAGCTGGAGCTGCTCACCCAAACTTCCCACTTCCAATCCGTAACGGCCGAATGGTCGCGGCTGGACATCGCGCTGGTGAACATCGGCAACTACCCGTCCACCCCGGACTTCGCCTCCGGCGCCCGTTTTGGAACGCTGCTGGCCCGGCGGCAGGCGGCCGGCCATTTGATCGCCTATTACTACGACAAACAGGGCGAGATAATCCACTCCGACCACGACTACGTGATTCAGATTCCTTTTGAACTGCTGCGAAAGACGCCGAATGTCATCGGCATCTGCTCGGCGAACGTCAGCCCGACAGCGCTGCTCGGCGCGCTGCGCACCGGCATCTTCACCCATGTGGTGGCGAGGGCAAACGTCATGGAGGAGGCCCGTTACCTGCAGGAGACCGCAGCCGCATAGCAACGGGAAATCTCGCCTGGAAAAAGTTCGGGCAAACCCCTTGCGCCGCACCCACTCGCCTGCTAGGTTGTAACAAATGCAACTAGAAGTAACCAATGGAGGTTACATATGTTACTAAAACGGGATGAGTTCAGTTCCCTGCTGCTGTCTGTGGTGGCGGTCTGGGAGGAAAACGTCCCCACCTTCAACGAGATCGACGCGAAATTCGGCGACGGCGACCACGGCGTCACCATCGGCAAGATCGCCAAGGTCTTCAAAGAAGGTGTGGCGAACTGGGACGGGCAGCCCTTCAAGGGTTTCCTGCGCCAGCTCGCGATGGGGGTCATGGGAGTGGGCGGCGGATCCGCCGGGCCGCTCTACGGCACCCTGGTCGACGGGCTCGCCGACCCGCTCGCCGACGACGCCGAACAGATCGACGCCGCCGACCTGAAGGCCATGCTGGCCGCCAGCTTGAAAGCTATGCAGTCCATCACCAAGGCCCAAGTGGGCGACAAGACGATGATGGACGCTTTGATACCAGCCGTCGCCGCCGCTGAAGAATGCGGCTCCGACATCCCGGAGATTCTGGCGCAGGCCAGCACCGCAGCGGCGGAAGGCGCGGAAGCCACCGCCGGCATGGTCTCCAAATTTGGCCGGGCCCGCAGCTACGGAGAGCGGACTCTCGGCACCCCCGACGCCGGCGCCCTCAGCACGGCGTTGTTTTTCAAAGGGTTGAGCCTGGGGCTCAGCCCGGCAGACAAGTAAACGAAAAAAACCAACCTACCAACCGGTCCAACAAACCAAAAGGAGCAAACCCATGAAGATGAAGAAGTTCATCAACGCACCAGAGAACCTGACAACAGAGCTGCTCGAAGGCCTGGCGCTGGCCCACCAAGACCTCGTCGAGCTCGGCCCGGACAACAAGGTCATCAACAAGAAGCTGGCGCAGGCCGACCGCGTCACCATCGTCACCCAGGGCGGCGCCGGCCACGAGCCCGCGCTCTCCGGCTTCGTCGGCGAAGGCCTCATCGACATCTCGGTGGTGGGCGACATTTTCGCCGCCCCCGGCCCGCAGGCCTGCGTCGACGCCATCAAGCAGGCCGAAAAGGGCAAGGGCGTGCTGTACGTGGTGCTGAACCACGCCGGCGACATGCTCACCGGCAATATGACCATGCGCCAGCTTGAAAGCGAGCCGGGCGTCAAGTGCATCAAGGTGGTCACGCAGGAAGACGTCTCCAACGCCCCGCGTTCCAATTCGGACGACCGCCGCGGCCTGGTGGGCTGCATCCCCACCATGAAGATCGCCGGCGGCGCCGCCGCCGAGGGCAAGTCCCTTGAAGAGGTGGCCGCCATCGCGCAGCGCTTCGCCGACAACATGGCCACCCTGGCCGTCGCGGTGCGCACCGCCACCCACCCGCAGACCGGTATGGAGTTCGGCGACCTCGGCGACGAGGACATGGAAATCGGCATGGGCCAGCACGGTGAGGGCGGCGGTGGCCGTCAGCCGATGAAGTCCGCCGACGACACCGCCGACATCATGGTGCAGGCGCTGCTCAACGACATCGGCATTGCCGACGGCGAGAAGATCATGCTGGTCCTCAACGGCTCTGGCGCCACCACCCTGATGGAACTGTTCATCATCTACCGCCGGTGCGTGGAATACCTCAAGGGCAAGAACATCGAGATCGTCGCCAATTTCGTCGGCGAGATGCTGACCGTCCAAGAGCAGGCCGGCTTCCAGATGTTCATGGCCCGCATGGACGACGAGCTGCTGCACTACTGGCAGGCCCCCTGCAACACCCCGTACTACAAGCAGGTCTAAGCCATGGCCGACAAAGACGGCAACAAAGCCTCGAAGGATTACGGCGTGGGCGTGCCCCCTCCGGATGCCGGCGGTTTCCCAATCAAGGGCGCCGGGCATCTTGACTGGGGCATGCAGCACCGGCTGGCGCAGATGTTCTCGCCGACCTCCGGGAACACCGTCATGCTGGCCTTCGACCACGGCTACATCATGGGCCCCACCTCCGGGCTGGAACGCCTCGACCTCGTCATCCCGCCGCTCGCTCCCTACGTGAACGTGCTGATGGGGACGCGCGGGGCGTTCAAGACCTGCGTGCCGCCCACGGTATCCAAGCCAATCTGTCTGCGCTCCACCTACGACGCCTCCGTGCTGTTCGACGACATGACCGGTGGCGGCGGTATCGCCATCGACATGGAAAACGCCATCGCGATGGACGCGGTGGCGGTGGCGGTGCAGACGTTCATCGGCTCGGCCGGGGAAAGCCGCTCGCTGGAGCTGCTGGCCCGGCAAGTCGACGCCGGAACCAAGGCCGGCATCCCGACCCTCGGGGTGGTGGCCGTCGGCAAAGAAATGGCCCGCACGGAGCAGTTCTTCCTGCTGGCCACCCGAATGCTGGCCGAAAACGGCGCGCATGTGGTGAAGTCGTACTACTGCGACGGCTTCGAGCATGTCACCGCGGCCTGCCCGGTGCCGATCGTCATCGCCGGCGGCAAGAAGCTGCCGGAAGACGAGGCGCTCACCATGGCCTACCGGGCAATCAGCGAAGGGGCCCGCGGCGTCGACATGGGCCGCAACATCTTCCAGGCCGAGGATCCCCCGGCCATGGCGCAAGCAGTGGGCAAAGTCGTCCACGAGCAATACACCGACAAAGAGGCGTTCGCGTTCTACCAAGACGCAAAAGCCAAATAACTCTAGTGGCGGGCTGGACCCAAATCGCACCTCGGAGCCAGCCCGCCCAACAAACCCGACCGGGCCCAGATGGCCCGGCACGGATTCTTGAACACTAACACCAGAAAGACACAAAAAATGGCAACACTTCTAAATCATCTCGTCCAGTGGGCCTTCCCCATCGCGGTCATCGCCGCGCTGGTGCAGGTCATCGACCAGCTCTTGGTGAAGACCAAGATCGTCGGCCCCATCAAGTCCGGCGGCGGCTGGATCGCCTTCCAGGCGTGGGCAATCTACTTCCTCGGCGGCTCCGTCCTCATCGGCGGCCCGAGCGAAGGCGGGGCCAACGGCGGCCTTTCGGCGCTCGTCTCCTACATCATGGCCATCATCGCCTCTATCGCCATCTTCGAGCTGGCGGGGGCGTTCGGCAAGCTCGGCTTCTGGTCCACCCCGCTTTCGCTGGTGATCCTGGTGACCGTCGTCATCTTCCTGATGATCGCACCTTGGCCGTTCGCGTATGTCCCGGCGCTGTTCGTGGGCGCGGGCGTCTTCTTCGGCATCATGAGCTACTTCCCGCAAATCCCAGGCTCCTTCCCTGAAGGCGCCTCCAAGTGGTCGAACTACATCAGCGCCGGCATCGGCGAGCTGGTGTACTGCGTCATCGGCCTGGCCGCCGGCTGGCTGACGGTCTTCGTGGCCGGCGTCATCGGCACCCCATTCGCGTAAACCGACAACAACACATCTGAGAAAGGAAAAACATGGCAATCCTGGAACTCTGGCACATCGGTGTCCCAGTGACGGAAAAGCGCCCCGGCATGAACTATGCGGAGGGCATGAAGCTCTGGCTCAACAACCCTGACGAGACAGATCACAAATTTGAATATCTGCGCTTCGAGGAAGGGGGCCCATTCCCTGAGGAAATGCACTTCCAGCTTCACGTCGCCTACAAGGTGAACGAAATCGAGAAGCATGTCGCCGAGGCGGACCGCGTCGTTTTCGGTCCTATCGACGCTGGTGGCGGCGACAAGATGGCATTCGTCGTCAAAGACGGAGTGCTGATCGAGTACTACCAGTTCGCGTAAGCACTCGTTCCTCGCAGCGGTGGCCGGCGCCTTGCGCGCCGGCCACTGTTTTTCCCCGCACGGCCGGATTCACCCGCGATAGGCTGGAAGCGCATTCCAAAGAAGGGGGCAGCCATGGGCAAACCGGCGTTCAAGGCCCGGGCCAGGTATTGGTTCGACAATGTGATGGCGAAAGGCACCATCTCCCTGGTCGCCCTACTGTTCTTGTTCACCGCCGCCGTCGTCATCCTCGCCGGGCTGCTCTCACTGCTCTTCGCTCCCGGCGTGAGCCTGGCGGAGTTGCTGTGGGTGAGCTTCAACCGCACCCTGGATCCCGGCACCCTCTCCGGCGACACCGGCCATCCGGGCTACATCACCCTGCTGACAATCGTGACGCTGTTCGGCGTGCTCGTCACCAGCGTGCTCATCGGCATTATCAACACCGGCATCGGCGACCGGCTGGACTCGCTGCGCAAAGGCCGCTCGCAGGTGCTGGAGAAGAACCACATTGTGGTGCTGGGCTTCAACGAGGCCGCCTTCACCATCCTGTCCGAGCTGATCACCGCCAACGAGAACCAGTCGGGAGAAGTGGTGGTGGTGATGGACACCGAGCCGACCGACGAGATGGAAGACGCAATCCGGGCCCGGGTGCCCGATTGGAAGACCACCAGAATCATCTGCCGCACCGGCCGGATTGAATCCCCCGCCGATTTGGAGATTTGCTCGCTGCCCACCGCCCGCTCAATCATCATCAACACCGAAAACGATTTCGCCGCCATGAAGACGCTGCTGGCCATCTCCAGCATCTTGAAATCCGCCGAAGACTCCAAGGCGTACGTCACCGCCGTCATCCACAACAAAGAGAACCTCACCGCGGCCCGCATCGCGGGCGGGGATTTCACTGAAATCGTGCACTTTGAAAGCGTCGCCGCCCGCATCATGGCCCACGCCGGGCGCCAGCCCGGCCTTGCCAGCATCTTCACCGAGCTTTTCGACTACGGCGGCTGCGAGATCTACATCGAGGACACCCCGGAAATCCTGGTCGGGCGAACGATGTCCGAAACCTGCCTGTACTTCCCCGAATCCACCGTCATCGGCATCGCCCACGACGGGCTGACCTGCGTGAACCCCCCTGGAGACACCGTCATCCAGCCCGCCGACCAGTTGATCCTCGTCGCCGAGGACGACGGAACGAGCATCCCCACCGCCGCGCCGGCGGCTTTCGACAGCAGCCAGTTCGCCGACCTCGCCCCGGCCACGGTGAAACCGCAGCATCTGCTGGTGCTGGGCTGCAACCAGCTCATCGACGAGGTGCTCGCCGAGGAAGACAAATACCTCGCGCCCGGCTCGCGGATCACCGTCGCCGCCCCGGTGGTCGACGAGGTGGCGCTGACCCAGCTCACCCTGGAGAACATCACCCTCGAACTGCGCACTTGCGACATCTACGAACGCCGGGTGCTCAGCGAGCTGTTGGCGCAGCGCCCGGAAAATGTGCTCATTCTCACCGCGCCGGAACTGGACGACGAAGACGCCGACGCCCGCACCCTGGTGCTGCTGCTGCTGCTGCGCGACATCGCGGAGAAATCCCAGGCAAGCTTCACGATCACCTCCGAGATGCGCAGCGTGGAAAATCAAGAATTGGCCAAGGCCAACCGCGTGAACGATTTCGTGGTCAGCAGCCATCTGGCTTCGCTGATAATGTGTCAGCTCTCCCAAACCCGCGAGCTGGCGCCGGTCTTCGAAGATCTGCTGGACGAAGAAGGCTCCGAGCTTTACCTCAAGCCCGCCAGCCGCTACGTCAAACTGGGTGAACCGGTGGGTATGTTCACCGCCGCGGCCGCCGCCGCCCGCTTCGACGAGGTTTTCCTGGGCTACCGCACCGTCACCGCCGACGGCGGTTTCGACATCGTCTTCAACCCGGTGAAAAGCCGCCAGCGCGAGTTCGAGCCCACCGACGCCTTCATCGTCGTCGCCGAAGACTGACCGGACGCCGAAATCCCAACCTTCAACCCCGTCTGCAGCCGCGGGCGTCCAATGGTCTGACTTTTAGTAACGATTCGCTAACGGTTAGGCCAAATGGCCAAATTCGAGTCGAAGTCGTATAGACCGGTGATGTATCTTTTAGTTGGGTCTTTTGTTATGGGTTTTGGTTGGCCCGAACTAACCACCACAAGCGCCCGGGGGACTGCACGGATCACCTGTAGTCCCCCGGTGCCTTTAAGGCCAAATCGCCCCCCGCGGCTTCAGACGAAGACGCGCACCACCAGCCCCACCAGCAGCAGCACCGTCAAGCCGCCCAATAGCAGGATGCGGGTGCGGTCTTTGGGTGAACTCGGCCCGTAGGCGAGAATCGCCGCCACCACCAGGCCGCCAATCAGGCCGCCGATGTGGCCCTGCCAGGAGATTCCCTGGCTGGCAAAGGTGAACACCACGTTCAGGCCGATCCAGAACAGAATCTGCCGCACCGGCGCGCCGACCTTGTGGGCGATGACGAGGGTGCCGCCCATCAGCCCGAAAATCGCGCCGGACGCGCCGAGGGTGGAAGTGTCCGCCCCGGAAAGCCAGATGACCGCCACCGAGCCGGCCAGCCCGGAAATCAAATACAGCGCCAGAAAGCGCCCACGGCCGACGATGCGCTCCAGCATCGGCCCCAGGAACCACAGCGCCACCATGTTGAACAACAGGTGCAGCGGCGCCTCGTGGGTGAACATGCTGGTGAGCGGCTGCCAGAACGCGCCCTCGCCGAAACCCGGCACCCAAACCGTCCCGCCGCCCTGCGCAGCGCAAATCGCGCCGGAGGTGACGCCCGGAAGGTAATAGCCGGGCTGGTCGGCGAGTTGGCAGCTGCCATGCAGCGACAGCGACAGGTAGGCGGAGAGCCTTCCGCCGAGCACCTCGGACAGCAGGATTCCCAGCCAGATGAGCACGTTGATGGCGATGATGGTGACGGAGGCGAGGATCGGGCTGGAGCCGAGCCGCCCGAGCGAGACCTTTTTCGCCTTCCGCGTCTGCTTCGCGGCTTGCTTCACGCAGTCAGGGCACTGGAACCCGACGGCGGCGCTGATCATGCACTCGGTGCAAATCGGCTTGCCGCAGTGCTGGCAGCGGATATAGGTGGGCCGGTCGAGATGGCGGTAGCAGAAAAGCTGCTGGCCGCTGTACTGGGCGTTGACGTTCTCTTGGGTCAAGTCCTACTCCTC
>JAISTI010000131.1 GCA_031272685.1 Propionibacteriaceae bacterium
GGGTGCCGTGGGCCCATCCAGAAAACTGGTGGGGGGTGCTGGACAGCACTGACAAGATCGAAGTGGTGCAGGCTCCGGAGGCCGCACCTGACAACCCCGACGACGCTGGCGGCGAGTCCGCCCAGCCCGCAATTGTGCTCAGCCCCAGCGCTGTCGGCACCTTGCTGGAGTGCCCGCGCCGGTATTTCCTGTCCCGGCGGGCAGCGGCCGAGCGTCCCGGCAGCCAGAGCCTCGTGCTGGGCACTTTGATGCACTCCCTGCTTGAGCAAGCGCAGTTGGAGCGGATGTCCGCACTGCCGCCGCCGGCCGGGCAGCCGGGCTTCTTCGCGGATCTCGAATTGCGGGCGGTGGGCGAATTGCGGCGGCGCTGGGGCGAGCTGGAGTATCCGGTGCGTTGGCAGTCGGCGGCGAAGCTGAGCCAAGCCGAAGCCATGCTGCGTCGGTATTTCGCTTGGGAGCAGCGCTCCGCCGCGGCCGGGGTGGAAATCGAGGCGGTGGAAAGGCCGTTTGAGTTGACGCTGGAGCTGTTCGGGGTGGTGGTGGCGCTGCCGGGCAAGATCGACCGGGTCGAGATCGCCGGGGGAAAGCGCCGGGTGGTCGATTTCAAGACCGGGCAGCCGTTATTGCAAGCCGAGGTGGCGGCCTCCGATCAGCTGGGAATCTACCAGTTGGCTTTGGCCCGCGATACCGGCCCCACAGCGGTGGCCGGGGCGGGCATGGTGTTCCTTGGCAAACAGAACAAAGAAGGCCTGCCGGTCGAGTACGGCCAGGCGGGGCTGGCCGTGCTGCCGAAGAGATTCGTGTTGCCGCCGGCCGTGCTGCTGGCCGATCCGCCCCCCGAGTTGCGCCGCGAACTCCGGGCGCGGGCGGAAGGCGCCGAAGAAGAGCCGCAGATCGCGGGGCCGTTCAACTGGGTTGAATTGCGCGCCATGCTGGCTGCGGTAGTCGTCGCTCAAGGTTCTTACCCGGCCGTCGAAAACGCCAAGTGCGGGCGATGCCCGTTCCGCGACAGCTGCCCGATCCGAGATGAGGGGGAGCAATTGTGTTGAGCAATCCCGCCCAGCTGCGCGAGATTCTGGGCATTCGGTACTCCGAAGAGCAACTGGCGGCCATCGGCGCTCCGCTTGCCCCCGGGGTGGTAATCGCCGGGGCAGGCAGTGGGAAAACGGCGGTGATGGCGGCCCGCGCGGTTTGGCTGGCGGCCTCTGGGCAGGTTCCGCCTGGGAAGCTGCTCGGTCTGACGTTCACCCGCAAAGCGGCGGGAGAGCTGGCGGGGAGGGTGCGGGCGGCGCTGGAGCGGGCCGGCGTCGCAAATCCAGCAGACGGCGAAGAGCCGCTGGTCACCACCTACGACGCCTTCGCGAAGCAGCTGGTGGAAGACTACGGGTTTTTCGCCGGCGTGGAATCGGGGGCGAAGCTGCTCACCGCCGGAGCGGCCTATCGGGTGGCGGCTGAGGTGGTCGAGGGCTGGCCGGGAGATTTGGAGCACTCGTCCCAATACTCACCTATGTGGCTCACCGGGGAAGTGCGGTCCTTGGCTCATCAGCTGCGCTCACACCTCGCCACCGCCGCGCAGGTGCGGGAGCTCTCGGAGCGGTTTTTGCGGCAGCTGGAAGCCGCCCCCCAGTATCGGGGCAAGCCCTACAAAGACGTCGAGGCGGCAATCGAGGCCACCTGGCGCCGATTGGAATTGCTGCCGCTCGTGGAACGCTACGAAGAGTTGAAGTCCGCGCGCGGTTACGTCGAATTCGCCGATCTGATGGCGCAGGCGGCCGGGTTGGCGGCCGTTCCTGGCGTCGGGCGGGCGCTGCGCGGCGAGTTCGCCGCCGTCATGCTAGACGAGTATCAAGACACTTCGGCGGCGCAGGCCGCACTGCTGTCTGGGCTGTTCTCCGGCCCGGATTCCGAGGCCGGCCGGGGCCACCCGGTAACCGCGGTCGGAGATCCCGGCCAGGCCATCTACGGCTGGCGCGGCGCCGCCGCGGCGAACATCTTGGAGTTTCCCAGGGTCTTCCCGAACGCCGACGGTTCCCCGGCGGCCACCTACCCGCTCACCATCAACCGGCGCTCCGGCCGGGCGGTGCTCGACGCCGCCAACGCCGTCTCCGAAAAGGCGCGGGCGCAAGTGCCAGTGGAGTCGCCGGAAGCGCTCCGGCTGCGGCCGGACGCCGAAAACGGCGAGGGGCAAATCGAGGTCCTGGGTTTCGAAACAGACCTCGAAGAGATGGCGTTCATCGGCGAACGCGCGAGCGCCTTGGTGGTTTCCGGGCAGGTGCAATCCTGGGCCAAGATTGCGGTCTTAACCCGTACCAACGCTGCCAGCGCGCGAATCTACCAAGAGCTGGGGCGGCAGGGGGTGCCCGCCGAGATCGTCGGATTGGGCGGGCTGCTGCAGCTTCCCGCCGCCCAGGACGTGCTCGCGACCCTGCGGCTGCTGGCGGACCCAACCGAAAACCCGTCCTTGGTGCGCCTGCTCACCTCGCCGCGTTGGGCGATTGGCAAGCACGATCTCGCGCACTTGGGCTGGCTGGCAAAAATGCTCGCTCGCCCCCCCCAGGAAGATGTTGACGGTTCGGCGCCGCCAAAATCCGAGCCGCAGAGCCTGTTGGAAGCCATGTCCCATCCGGAAGGCTTTCCGCCGGAAACAGCCCGGCGGTTCCGCCGCTTCACCGCTGAGCTGTCGCACCTGCGCGAATTCGCATCCGGCTCGTTGGTGGATCTCGCCCAGGCGGTCGCGCAAGCGCTCGGAGCAGACGCCGAGTATTTCGCGTTGGGCGCCGACCCGCGCCTGAGCGGCATCCCAGAGCTGCTGCAAGCGGTCGCCGATTACGAGGATTTCGACCGCCAGGCATCGCTTTCCGGGCTGCTGGCGTATCTCGACGCCGTTGGCTCCGACGGGGTGGGGCTGGAGCAGCCCGCCGTGTCCAACAGCGACGCGGTGAAATTGATCACCATACACAAGGCCAAGGGCTTGGAGTTCGACGCCGTG
>JAISTI010000085.1 GCA_031272685.1 Propionibacteriaceae bacterium
CATGGCTGAACTCTACCGGGGTCAGGTGGGGCGGCGGTCGGCGGCCTGCACCACCAGCTCGTCGCGGTGCACGGCGGGCACGGCGCGCTCCGCCCCCAGCAGCTCCCCGATAGCATCCAGGGTTTTGCCTTTGACGGCGTCCAAATCGGCGGCCGGATACCCGGCCAGGCCGCGGGCCAGCACCGCGCCGGTTTCGTCGGCGATCTCCACCGGCTCTCCGGCCCCGAAACTCCCGGCCACCTTCACCACCCCGGCCGGCAGCAGCGACTTCTTGCCTTTGGTGATGGCCCCGGCAGCCCCGGCGTCCACCACCAGCCGCCCGCGCATCTGGGCGGCGTACCCCAGCCAGAGCTGCCGGGCGGGCACGCGCCGGCCGGTGGCGTGGAAAAAGGTGCCCACGTCTTCCCCGCGCAGGGCTTCGCGCACCTGGCCCGCGCTGGCCAGCAGCACCGGGATGCCCGACGAGGAGGCCATCGCGGCGGCGTGGATTTTCGCCACCATGCCGCCGGTGCCGACCGCCGAGCCGCGGCTGGTGACGTGGTAGCGCTCCAACTCGGCGAAAGCCCGGACTTCCCCCACCCGCCGGGCGCCGGGAACGGCCGGGCTGGCGGTGTACAGGCCGTCCACGTCGGTCAGCAGCACCAGCGCGTCCGCCCGAACCAGGTGCGCGACGAGGGCGGCCAGCCGGTCGTTGTCGCCGAAGCGGATCTCGTCGGTGGCCACCGCGTCGTTTTCGTTCACCACCGGCACGATGTCGCGCCGCAGCAGCTCTTCGAACACCCGCAGGGCGTTGCGGTAGTGGCTGCGGCGGACGACGTCTTCGGCGGTGAGCAGGATTTGGGCCGCCACCAAGCCCGACCGCGCGAACGCCCGGGTGTAATGCGCCATCAATAGGCCTTGCCCGGCGGAGGCCGCCGCCTGCGCCTGCGCCAGGTTGGCGGGTTTGCGGCTCAGCCCCAGCGCCGGCATGCCCGCCGCTTGCGCCCCGGACGAGACCAGCACCAGCCGCCGCCCCGACTGGATATGCCCGGCCAGCGCCGCCACCAGGGCGTCCAGGCGGCCGGCGTCCAAATGCCCGGCGGAATCAGTCAGGGACGACGTGCCGACTTTCACCACCAGCAGCGGCGCGCGCGCCAGTTCGGCGCGGGAGGCTATCGGGGTCTTTGGCACCCGCCCATCGTAGTGGCAGCGCCCCGTAAGGCGTGTTACATGCCGTTCACATTGGCTTGGCAAAGTGCTGAGCCATCAGGTACGTCAACTTGTGAACCAAGTTTCAGGCGAATAAAGGAGCACTAGCGGTATAAGACCGGACACCCCAGTCGAGAGGAGGCTGCCATGAACAACGAGACGAGGGAGTCTCCCGACTATGCCGGGCTGGCCGAGCAGCGCGCCTTCATCCCGCCCGAGCTTTTCGTCAAATACGAAGTAAAGCGCGGCTTGCGCGACTCCAACGGCACCGGCGTGCTGGCCGGTATCACCGGCATCGCCGAGGTGAAAGCCTACGAATACGAAAACGGGGAGAAGGTGCCGTGCGCGGGCAGCCTGCGCTACCGCGGCTACGACGTGCGCGACCTGATCGAAGGGTGCGCTGCCCAGCAGCGGTACGGCTTCGAAGAGGCCGTCTACCTGCTGCTTTTCGGCGAGCTGCCCAACGCCGCCGAGTTCGAGGATTTCAAGAAGCTGCTGGTGGCCAGCCGCGAGCTGCGCTCCGGCTTCACCCGCGACGTCATCCTGAAGGCCCCCAGCCCGGATATGGTGAACGCGATGGCCCGGTGCGTGCTCACCCTCTACTCCTACGACGAGCGGCCGGACAGCACCGACATCGCGAACGTGATGCGCCAAAGCCTGCAGCTGATCTCCGTCTTCCCGCGCTTCGCCGTCTACAGCTACCAGGCCGCCCAGCACTACCACGAGGGCGCGAGCCTGTGGATCCACTCGCCGGAGCCGGAGCTGGGCATCGCCGAAAACATCCTGCACATGCTGCGCCCCGACAACAGCTACTCGCCGCTGGAGGCGCGCACCCTAGACACCGCGCTGGTGCTGCATGCCGAGCATGGCGGCGGCAACAACTCCACCTTCTCCACGCATGTCGTCACCTCCACCGGCACCGACACCTACTCGGCCATCGCCACCGCCCTCGGCTCGCTGAAAGGCCCCCGGCATGGCGGCGCGAACATCAAGGTGGCCAGGCAGTTCGCCGAGCTGAAGCAGAAAGTCAAGCACTGGGACGACGACGACGAGCTGCGCGACCACCTCACCGCCCAGCTTGAGAAGCGCGCCTTCGACGGCTCTGGGCTGATTTACGGGATGGGCCACGCCGTCTACACCCTCTCCGATCCGCGCTGCTTGGTGCTGCGCGACTACGCCGCCAAGCTGGCCGCCGAAAAAGGCCGGACGGCGGAGTTCGAGCTGTACCGCAGCGTCGAGCGGGTCGCCACCCAACTGCTGCAGGAGCGGCGCAAGGTGATGAAGCCGGTGTGCGCGAACGTAGATTTCTACTCCGGCTTCGTCTACGACATGCTGGGCATCCCCGAAGCCCTGTTCACCCCGATTTTCGCGGTGGCCCGGGTGGCCGGCTGGTGCGCGCACCGCATAGAGGAACTGGTTTCGGGGGGCAAGATCATCCGCCCGGCGTACAAGAGCGTCTGCGTCGGCCGCGACTATGTGGGCCTGGACGAGCGCGGCGGCAAGCTGGCCGTCGCCGGGGAAGCGGCATGAGGGCGGCACCAGGGCGCATGAGGGCGGCATAAGGGCCGAAAACGGGCCGTAAGAGGAGGAGCAATGGGATTGAACCTGACCGAGAAGATCCTTTCCGCGCACCTGGTGGAGGGCAGCCTGTCCGACCCGCCGGGGCAGGAGATCGGCATCCGCGTCGACCAAACCCTCACCCAGGACGCCACCGGCACCATGGCCTACCTGCAGTTCGAGGCGATCGGCCAGCCGCAGGTGGCGACGGAGCTTTCGGTGGC
>JAISTI010000098.1 GCA_031272685.1 Propionibacteriaceae bacterium
GCCTGGCGCAACACCGCCCGCCGGGTGCTGGCGCTGCACCAACACGTCTTCTACTCGCCGGTGCTGGAGGCCGTCGCCCGCATTCCGAGCGCCGAGGTGCGCCTCACCTCCGAGGCGGCGCTGGTGCGGATGCAGGCGCTGGGCTTCGCCGACCCGAAGGCGGCGCTGCGCCACATCGAGGCGCTTTCCACCGGCATGAGCCGGCAGGCGGAAATCCAGCGGCAGATCCTGCCCGCGATGCTCGGTTGGTTCGCCTCCGGGCCGAACCCGGATTACGGGTTGCTCGCCTTCCGGCAGGTTTCCGAAGCCCTCGGCCACACCCCCTGGTATTTGCGGGCGCTGCGCGACGGGGATGTCACCGCCGAGCATTTCGCCCGGGTGCTCTCGTCCTCGCGCTACGCCGTGGAGCTGCTGATGCGCAACCCGCAGAGCGCCGCCCTGCTCAGCGACGCCGACGGCCTCACCCCGCGCGAGCCGGAGAACATCCTGGCGGAGATGCGCTCGGCCGCCGGCCGGCAGGAATCCGCCGATGACGCGGCCGCCGCCATCCGCGCGGTGCGCCGCGAAGAACTGCTGCGGCTGGCGATGGGTGATTTGCTAGGTGTTTTGGAGACGGAAGAGGTCGGCTTGGCGCTTGCCGCGCTCGCCCGCGCCACCGTCGACGCCACTTTCGAGGTGGCGGCGCGCGGGGTCGGCGGGCTGCCGCCGCTGGCGATCATCGCCCTGGGCCGCTGGGGCGGGCTGGAGCTGAGCTACGCCTCCGACGCCGACGCGATGGTGGTGCTCGCCGACGACGCCGGCGCGGAAGCCACCGCCGCCGCCATCGGGGTCGTCTCCAAACTGCGCGCCCTGCTGGCCGCCCCCGGCCCCGACCCGGCCCTCACCCTCGATCTCGACCTGCGCCCGGAAGGCAAAGACGGCCCGCTGGCCCGCACCCTCGGCGCGTACCAGGCCTACTACGGGCGCTGGTCGTCCACCTGGGAGGCGCAAGCCCTGCTGCGGGCGAATTTCGGCGCCGGCGACCGCGACCTCGCCGCCGCGCTGCTGCGCGAGACCATCGACCCGATCCGGTATCCGGCGGGCGGCCTCGCCGCGGCGAAAGTCGCAGAAATTCGCAAGCTCAAAGCCCGCATGGAGGTGGAGCGCATCCCGAAAGGCTCCGACCCGGCCCGCAACACCAAGCTCGGGCCGGGCGGCCTGTCCGACGTGGAATGGTCGGTGCAGCTGCTGCAGTTGGCGCACGCCGGGAAGCACCCGGAAGATTCGGGCCTGCGCCAGACCACCACCCTTGGCCCGCTGCGCGCCGCCGCCGGGCTCGGCCTCATCGGCGAAGAAGACGCCGCCTGGCTGCAGGTTTCCTGGATGATGGCCTCGCAAATCCGCAACGCCATCATGCTGCTGCGCGGCCGGGCCTCCGACACCATCCCCACCGACGCGCACGAGCTGGCCGCCGTCGCCGCCATCCTGGGCTATCCCAAAGGCGAGGCCTCCGCGTTCTTGGATGACTGGCGCCACCACACCCGGCTGGCGCGGCAGGTCATGGACCGGGTCTTCTTCGGGGCGTAGGGAGGCATTTTGGCCAGCGGCGACTTGCTCACCATCACCGAAAGCCTCACCGGCTGGGGGCGCACCGCGCCGAGCGTGGCCCAGGTGCTGCCGGTGCCGGACGCGCAGGTGGCGGCCGAGGCGGTTGCCGCCGTCGCCGGGCACAACGCCGACGCCCCCGCGCATCTGCGCCGCGGCTTGATTGCCCGCGGGCTGGGCCGATCCTATGGAGACGTGGCCCAGAACGCCGGCGGGCTGGTGCTCGACATGACCGCACTGCGCCGCATCCACGCCATCGACCCGGACGCCGCCACCGCCGACGTCGACGCCGGGGTGAGCCTGGACGCCCTGATGCGGGCGGCGCTGCCGTACGGGCTGTGGCTGCCGGTGCTGCCCGGCACCCGGCAGGTCAGCGTCGGCGGCGCCATCGCCTGTGACGTGCACGGCAAGAACCACCACAGCGCCGGTTCTTTCGGCGACCACGTCGCCGCCCTGAGCCTGTTGGTGGCAGATGGCCGGGTGTTGGAGCTGCGCCCGGAAGGCGCTGCGGAAGACCCGGACGGCACGCTCTTCTGGGCCACCGTCGGGGGAGCGGGGCTGACGGGTGTGATCCTGCGCGCCACTTTGCGTCTGACCCACACCGAGACCGCCTATTTCGTCGCCGACGGGGTGGTGACCAAATCGCTGGACGAGACCATCGCCGCGCACACCGACGGCTCGGAATCGCAGTATCCCTACTCCTCGGCATGGTTCGACGTGATCTCGCCGCCGCCGAAGCTGGGCCGGGCGGCCATCTCCCGCGGCGCGCTGGCCAAGTTTGAGCAGCTTCCCCCGAAGCTGAAGCAAGACCCGCTGGGCTTTCACGCCAAACCGCTGTTCGAACTGCCGGACGTCTTCCCCAACGGCCTGGCCAACAAGGCCACCTTCACCGCGCTGGGCAGCCTGTGGTATGCCAAATCGGGCAACTACAAGGGGAAAGTCCAAAGCCTCACGGGCTTTTACCACCCGCTCGACATGTTCTCGCAGTGGAACCGCGCCTACGGGCCGCGCGGGTTCTTGCAATACCAGTTCGTGGTGCCGCCGGCGGCCGTCGCCGAGTTCAAGGGCATCATCGCCCAGCTCCAGGCGTCCGGGCACTACTCGTTCCTGAACGTCTTCAAACTGTTCGGGCCGGGCAACCGGGCGCCGCTGAGCTATCCGATGGCCGGGTGGAACGTCTGCGTGGATTTCCCCATCAAAGCCGGGCTGGACGCGCTGCTGGCCCGGATAGACGCCCAGGTGCTCGAATTCGGCGGGCGGCTCTACACCGCGAAAGACTCGCGCGCGGACGCCGCCACCTTCCACGCCATGTATCCGCGCATCGGCGACTGGCTGGCCGTCCGCCGCCGCATCGACCCCGACGGGGTTTTCACCTCCGACATGGCCAGAAGGCTGGAATTGGTTTAGGAGCAGTTGTGATTGACGCCACTGGAATACCGCAAACCGTGCTGCTGCTGGGTGGCAGCTCTGAAATCGGCAACGCCATCGTGCGGGAGTACCTCGCCGAGCGGCCGCTGCGGGTGATACTGGCCGGGCCGGCCGGCGACGAAACCCTGCCCCCGGCCGCCGCCGCGCTGCGGGACGCGGGCGCCACCGAAGTCCACGTCCTCAAATTCGACGCCACCGCCTTTGACACCCACCCGCAGGTGATCGACGCGGCTTGGGAGATCGCCGACGTCGACGTCGCCATCGTCGCCTTCGGGCTGCTTGGCGACGCCGAGCGGCTCTGGCAAGACCAAGCGGCGGCCGTGTTGGAGGCGCAGGTGAACTACACCGGCGCGGTCAGCGTCGGGGTGCTGCTGGGGCAGAAAATGAAGGCGCAGGGCTACGGCCAGATCATCGCGATGTCGAGCGTCGCGGGGGAGCTGGTGCGCCGCTCCAACTTCGTCTACGGCTCCACCAAAGCCGGGCTGGACGGCTTCTACCGGCTGCTCGGCGAGGCGCTGGCCCCCTTCGGGCCGAAAGTGCTGGTGGTGCGCCCCGGCCAGGTGCGCACCCGGATGTCCGCCCACGTCAAGGAGGCCCCGCTCACCATCGGCAAAGCGGAAGCCGCCGCCCAAATCGTGGCGGCCGCGCGCGACGGGAAGCGCCTCATCTGGGCGCCGCCGCCTTTCCGCCTGGTGATGCTCGCATTGAAGCACATTCCCGGCCCGGTCTTCCGCAAGCTGCCGATCTGAGCCTGCGCCGAGCCTGTCGAGGGGACTGCCGAAGAGGCTGCTCCAAGACGCGCGAAAGCCCCGGCGCATGTCCGGGGCTTTCGCGTTTGACGGGTTGGCTACGGCTTAGGCGTAGTCGAAGTACAGCTCGAACTCGTGCGGATGCGGGCGCAGCCGGATCGCGTCGATTTCGCCGCGCTTGATGTCGATCCACGTCTGGACGAGGTCTTCGGTGAAGACGTCCCCGGCCAGCAGGTAGTCGTGGTCGGTCTCCAGCTTGTCGATGACCGCTTCCAGGGACGGCGGCACCGTCGGCACCAGCGCGTGTTCCTCGGGCGGCAGCTCGTAGAGGTCTTTGTCCACCGGGGCGGCGGGCTCGATCTTGTTGTTGATGCCGTCCAGGCCGGCCAGCAGCATCGCGGAGAACGCGAGGTACGGGTTGGAGGACGGGTCGGGGCAGCGGAACTCCAGGCGCTTGGCCTTCGGGTTCGGGCCGGTGATCGGGATGCGGATGCAAGCCGAGCGGTTGCGCTGCGAGTACACCAGGTTCGTCGGGGCTTCGAAGCCGGGGACGAGCCGGTGGTAGGAGTTGATCGTCGGGTTGGTGAAGGCCAGCAGCGACGGCGCGTGGTAGAGCAGGCCGCCGATGTACCAGCGGGCGAGGTCGCTCAGGCCCGCGTAGCCGGTCTCGTCGGCGAACAGCGGGGTGCCGCCCTTCCACAGCGACTGGTGGACGTGCATGCCCGAGCCGTTGTCGCCGAAGATCGGCTTGGGCATGAAGGTGACCGTCTTGCCGGCCGCCCAAGCGGTGTTCTTGATGATGTACTTGAACTTCTGCAGGTCGTCTGCGGCGGCGAGCAGGGTGTTGAACTTGTAGTTGATCTCGGCCTGGCCGGCGGTGCCGACCTCGTGGTGAGCCTTCTCGACGGCGATGCCGGCGTTCTTCAAATTCGCCACCATCTCGGCGCGGAGGTCGGCGAAGTGGTCGATGGGGGGAACCGGGAAGTATCCGCCCTTGTACTTCACCTTGTAAGCGCGGTTGCCGCCTTCTTCCTCGCGGCCGGCATTCCAGGCGCCCGCCTCGGAGTCGATGTAGTAGAAGCTGGCGTTCTGCTTCGTCTCGAAACGCGCCGAGTCGAAGATGTAGAACTCGGCCTCCGGGCCGAAGAACGCCTGTGCCGACTCATCGCCGAGCACACCGCGCAGGTGCTTCTCGGCTTTGACGGCGATGTTGCGCGGATCGCGGCTGTATTCCTCTTTCGTGATGGGGTCATGCACGAAGAAGTTCAGCGCGAGGGTCTTGCGCGTGCGGAACGGGTCGATGAAAGCCGTACCGGGATCGGGAATCAGCGACATGTCGGACTCGTGGATCTTCTGGAAGCCGCGGATGGACGAGCCGTCGAAGGCAAGCCCCTCCTCGAAAACATCCTTGTCGAAGAAGTCGGCCGGGACGGCGAAGTGCTGCATAACACCCAGCAGGTCGCAGAAGCGGACATCGATGGTCTCCACGCCCTCTGCTGCCACATAAGCGAGCAGGTCGTCGGCGCCTTGGAACATATTTCCTCCTATGGAATGAGTGAATCGCTTGCACCCTAAGCGGACGCGGTAACCGTCCAGTTGCCCGAACATTAACGCCGTGTAACAAAATCTCTCAGGCGGGCAATTTGATGTCCGGCTGCGGCAGCCGCCACGCCCCCACGTCTATGCCGCGCTCGCGGGCCAATTGGGCGGTCGCCAACTGCACCGGGACGGCCTCGGCGATGGCCCCGGCGAAACCTGCTTTGGCGGCGGGCACCCGTGCCAGGGCGATGCCGGCTTCGCGCAACTGCTGGGCCAGGGCGTCTTCGCGCGCGCCGCCATACAGCAGCACCGAGCCGGCTGCGGGGGCCGCCTCGGACGGGCCGTGCAGGTATTGGTAGGTTTCCCAGGCGCTGGCGGGCAGGCCCAGGACTTCCCGCAGCAGCAGCGCGGCGGCGACAGCCGAGCCATAGGAGCAGCCGGAGGCCACCACATCAAGGGATTGGGCATTGCGCAACACGGCGGCGATTTCGCCCGCGCCGTCGCCGCTGTCGAGAGCCGGTTGCCCGCTGGCGGCCAGTTCGTCCGGGTCGGCGATTGGCACGCCCAGGGCTTTCGCCACCCAGGCGAGCGCCGCCAAAGTGGTGGTGTAGCCGATGGTGTAAACCCCGGAGTCCAAGAAACCACCTAGCCAGATGACAGTTTCTCCCAGCTTCGCCGTGGGGGAGGCCAGGTCGTTGGTGATGACGATGCGCTGGGCCGGCCCGAACCGCCCGGCGGCCGCGATCGGTTCGGGGCTACGCCCGGATTCGGAGATGATGACGAGGTGCTCGGCGGGGGCGTATCCCTGCGGGAACGCGGCGGCGGCGGAGGCGTCGAAGTTGAGCGCCCGCACCCCGCGTTCGCGCAGCGCCCGGGTGAAGACTTCGCCGGCGGCCGTGGAGGCCCCCATGGCGATGACGGCCACCGTCTCCCCGTCGGCCAGTGGGCGCGGCGACCGCGCGGCGAAGGCGCTAGCGGCCTGCGCCCCAATCTGCGCCAGCCAGCGCCCCTGCGCCAGCACCGCCTGTGTGAAATCTGCCCGCTCAACCATCGGTCCTCCATTCGGGCTGCCGCTCTTCTCGCGTGTGCCGGTAGCGATGGTACTCGTTGACGAGGGTCCGGTAGCCCAGCCGTTTCAAGTCGGCGTAGCCGGTGCGGTGGTTGGCCGCCCGGTGGCGGCCGCTGGGAATCCAGCGCAGGTACTGCTGCAGGTGGGCGTCCATGGCGCGCAGGCTGTCGTCGCGGGTCAGGAGAGGGAAAAACCAGCGCGACCAGGTGAGTTCGCCGCCTTTGCCGCCTTCGAAGAATTTGCGGTTGTAGGCGCGGATCATCGCGCCGACCGCGCGTTCCGGCCCCGCCTGCTTGCGCAGCATCCAGCGCCGCAGCGCCCGGGCTTTGCGCCGGATCTTGCCCTTGAGCTTCATCTGGGTGGCGGGGGAGAGGTCGAGGTGCCCGCCGGCGTAGCTGACGCCGAGGAAATCCCACGGCTCGCCGGGGGCGCTCAGCCGCTCTTTTTCAGGGTTGATTCGCAGCCCGTGGCCCGCCAGCCAGCTTGCCGCGAATTCGCGCGCGTCCACCGCCGCCTGCCGGGTTGGGAAGAAGGCGATGATGTCGTCGCTGTAGCGGGCATAGGGGCAAACCCCCGCGAAATGCCGGTCGAGCCCGCCCAGGTACAGGTTGGCCAGGAACGGCGCGATGGGCACCCCGGCCATCACCCCGCGCGGCCCGGCCACCTCCTGGCCGCCGAGCAGCGCCCGGTCGGCGGTGAGCAGCTTTTCCAGAAAGGCCAGCAGCGGCGGGTCGTCGTCCACCACCGCGGCCAACAGCGGCAACAGGCGGGGGATTTCGATGGAGTTGAAATAGTCGTGCACGTCCAGCTTCAAGGACCACATCCCGTCGATGCCGGGAGTGCGCACCAGCGCGCGGATGGCGGTGTGGGCGCCCAGCCCTTGGCGGAACGAATAGCAGCCGGGCGGCTGGCACCCGTCGTAGCGGTAAAGCAGATGCGCCAGCAGTTTCAGCACCATGGTGTGCGCGGGCGGAAAGCTGTAGACCACCCGTTTTTTGCCCGAGCCGAGCTTGTTCACCAGGCGTTTTTCCGGCAGTGGGAAGCCATCGCCGCGCAGGATAGCCTGCACCACCGGCAGATAGCCGGCGCTTTCCGCGAATTCGGCTAGCTCCCGTTCCCGGCGCGGCGGCAGCGCTCCTGACGCCCGTTTGCGCTCCAAGAACTCGGCCCAGCATTCGGGCTCGGCCAGCCGGCCGAGCAGGGTTCCGGAGGGGGAAATCTGTTTGAAGACAGCAATTGCTGGCACCGGGATAGACGCCGGCCGGTCGCCTGCAAGACCTTCGCAGGCCGGCGCTTCACCCCTTTGCAGGCGCGGATTCATCCGCGTTCCCCCTCCGGAAGCTCAGGAAACGAACGAGCGGATGCGCGAAACCGCGTACGCGCGCTCGTTGGGCATGTGCAGGTAGAAGTTGATGAACGGCACCCCGGCCGCTTGGGCGGCGGCCTTGGCACCCTTGAAAGCCTGGTTGTTGTCGCGGTTGTGCTCGGTGAGCATGACCACCCCGGCCAGCTTGCCGCCGCGGTAAAGGCCGAAGTCGTAGGGCTTGCCCGCGCCGCCTAGCTCGGAAACCGGCACGTCTTCTTTGACGCTGAGGTCGGCGAATTCGGCGGCGAGCATCTCCCGGAACGCCGCCTTGTCCGCCAAGCCCGCCCCGGTGGCGGCGGCGGTGGCGGCGGTGGCGGCGGTGGCCGTTTCAGCGGTGGCTGTTTCAGTGGTGGCCGTCTCGGTGGCGGTCTGCGGCTGGGCCGGTTGCGGCTGGCCGTCGATGCCCAAGGCGTCCGTCACCTTGCCGGCCACTTCGTGCGCCGCACTCTGCACTACCTCGCCCACGGCCGACTGCACGGCCGACTTCACCAGCTTGTCCAGAAATCCCATGGCAACTCCTTCGTGTCACTTGGATGCCGGAAGCCTAGCGCAGCCGGCCCGCTCCGGCAGGGGAAATCGGCAATCAGCCCACCCAGTCCAGGCCGATGTCGAGAGTCTTGGCGGAGTGGGTGATCCACCCGGCGGAGAGCAGGTCCACCCCGGATTCGGCGATGGCGGCGGCGTTTTCGGCGGTGATTTTCCCGGAGGCTTCGGTGAGCATCCGGCCATCGACCAGCTCGACCGCCGCGCGCAGCGTTTCCGGGGGCATATTGTCGAGCAGGACGGCGTCCGCGCCGACTTCCAGCAGTTCGCTCAGCTGGGCCAGCGAATCCACTTCCACCTCGATTTTCACCAGGTGGCCGACGTGCGCCTTCGCCGCCAGCACCGCCGTGGTGAGCGATCCGGCCGCCGCGATGTGGTTGTCTTTGATGAGCACCGCGTCGTCGAGGCCGAACCGGTGGTTGACGCCGCCCCCGGCCAGCACCGCGTCTTTCTCCACCGCCCGCAGGCCGGGCAGGGTCTAGCGGGTGTCGGCCACTTTCGACTTGGTGTGGGCAATCGCCTGGGCGATTTGGGCGGTGGCGGTGGCCACCCCGGAAAGGTGCCCCAGGAAGTTCAGCGCCACCCGCTCGCCGGTGAGCAGCGCGCGCACCGGCCCCGAGATGGTGGCGATGGTTTCGCCGGGCCGCACGGCAGCCCCGTCGGGTTTGGCGACGGCGACGGCGACCGGCTGCCCGCCCGGCGCTGATTCCGCGACCAGCTCCCAGGCCAGCACAGCGCACTGCAGCCCGGCTACGACGCCGGCTTCCCGGGCGACCAGGGCGACGGTGCCGTGTTTTTCGGCGGGGATGGTCGCTTCGGTGGTGATATCGCCCCGGCGGCCGAGGTCTTCGGCCAATGCGGCCGCCACCAGGGGTTTCACAAGCAGTTCAGGAAGCATCGTCCTCCTTCCGGATGAGGGTGTGCCGGGCGCGGGCGTCGGTTTGCGGGAAATCGGTGCGGGTGTGCGCGCCGCGGGATTCTTGGCGTTGCAGCGCCGAGCGGGCGATCAGCCAGGCGACCAGCCCGGAAGGGTCGGCGGTGTGGGCGGAAAGCTCGGCGGCGGCGTCCGCGAGCCCGGCGGCGTCGCGCAGCACGCCGACTTCGCTGGACAGCCGCGAGCGGACGAGCGAGAGGGTGGCGGGCCGGGCCACCTGGGTGACGCCGGGAATCACCACATGCTCTTTGCGCGCGTCCGGGCTGGTGGCGTGGCCGAGCAGCCGGTCGATGAACTCGCGCGGCACCCGCTGCTTGCGCCGGGAGAACCAGGCGGCGAAGTCGTCGCTGCCGGTGAGGGCCTGCACCGGGTGGGTGCGCAGGTAGCGGCCCACCCGCCGCCCGCAGACCACCGCCTCCAGCAGCGAGTTGGAGGCCAGCCGGTTCGCGCCGTGCAGCCCGGTGGAGGAGACCTCCCCGGCGGCGAAAAGCCCGAACACCGAGGTGCGGCCGTGCTCGTCCACCGTCACCCCGCCCATGTGGTAGTGCGCGGCCGGGCGGATTGGTATCAGCTCGGCGCGCGGGTCGATGCCGGAGGATTGGCAGATGTCGAAGATGACGGGGAAGCGGCGCTGGAAGCGCTGGCCGGGCCGTTCGCGGGCGTCGAGAAACACCTGGCGGCCTTCCTGGATGGCCTGCCATTCGG
>JAISTI010000111.1 GCA_031272685.1 Propionibacteriaceae bacterium
AAATACGCTTCTTCGAAGTTCTCGATCGTGTCGGTTGACAAGGCCGGCCGGTTGAAGGCGGGCAAGAAGGGCACCGATGTGATCACCATCAAAGCCGGCAAGATCACCAAGAAATACAAAATCACCGTGAAATGAGGTGGCCTAAATCGGCGCGACCTCGGCGGGCCAGAGGGCGGCCGAGCGGGTGATGCTGGCCGGCACCGGGATGGGCTTGCCTTCCTTGTCGGCGCAAACCAGCACCGTCACCGTGCGGGCGCACGGCGCTGAGGCGCCACCGTCTTCCACCTGCGCCACCAGGGTGAGCGAGGTGGTGCCGACCCGGCCGAAGGCGGTGCGCACCCGCAGCGGGCGGAACGAGTATTCGATGGGCGCCAGGTATTCGACGTCTTGGCGCACCACCAGCCAGATGATGCCTTCCTCTGCGGCCTCTTCCATGCGGGTGCGGCTCTCGTCGGGCGGGTGCATCCGGTTGCGGGCCTCGGCCACGATGTCGAAGACGGTGATTGGGCCGATGTGGCCGTGGGCGGAGATGTCCGAGTAGCGCAGCGGGAACTCGTAGACGAAACCGCCCTCCCCCACCCGCCAATTCGGGAACACCGGGAACGGGTCGGATTCCCCCGGGGCGTTGTCGGCGGCCGGCTCATCCGGAACCGGCTCCTGAGCCACCAGGCTGGCAAGCGGGTCGACCTCGGCGGCCAGCCCGGCGTCCAGCTGGTCTTTGGCGGCCTGCACGGATTCGAGTTTTGGCGGCGGGGCGACGGCTTTGGCGAGCACGGTGTTCTTGGCGTCTGGCTGGTGCTGGCCGAACCAGTCGCGGGCGGGCTCGGGCAGCGACTGCGGATTCTCCACGTCTTGGTCTTCAAAGCCGACGGTAGCCCGCACCAGGGCTACCGGGCGGTTTTGCGAGGTGAGGGTGAACTCGACGCGGACGCGGAACGACGTGACGCCCAGGGTTTGCACCACCACGCCTATCGGGTCCTGCGAAAAAGAGATGGGGGCCAAGTATTGCACCTGGCACTTCAGCACGGTGAGCTTGGGCAGCAGTTGCGCCTGCCCGCCGGCCTGAAGGAAATCCGCCCAGGCTTGCAGGCAGTATTTCGGGATCAGGGCGTTGTTGGCGTGGCCCTGGGCGTCCAAATCGACCCAGCGCATCGGTATCTCAGTGCGAAATGTCATGGCGCCTCCCCAAGACTCGTCCGGCCCGTCTACCGTAACACCGGCAGCCCGCCGGTAGTGCGATTCGCCACATTCCACAGGCGGCGGCCGGCCGCGGCGGTTATCCACAGATTTCGCGCAGGCTGGCGATTCCGCCCGCAAAACCGCCATAACAACAGGCGCGAAAACAAGGAGGAATCTATGGAATCAAGAATCTGGCTGACAGGCCGGGTTGGCGGCGAGGTCACCATGCGCAAAGTCAGCGAAAAATACTCGTGCGCCGAGTTCCGGCTCGGCTGCACCCCGCGCTTCAAAGGCTCGGAGGGCTGGGCCAACTTGCAGACCATCTGGGTGACGGTCGAATGCGCCTTCGCGCTGGGCGTGTTCGTGGGCCAATGCGTCAACAAGGGAGATCCGGTCTTCGTGGCCGGGGAGCTGCGCGTGCAGCGCTGGAACACCCCAGATGGGCAGGCCCACGAGCTGCTCCGGGTGAAGGCGGACGTCGTCGGCCACGATCTCAACTACGGCAGGTCCGCCTTCGAGCGGGTGAAACACACCGGTCCGGACGGTTTGGCGGATTCGCGCCCGGAAGCCCAGGTTGGCGAGCCGGGGGCATCAGCGGAGCCGGAGCCCATTACGGAAGCGGCCGGGGATCCGGAAGCCCCAGAACGCGAGCAGGGGTCGGCAATGGCCGGGGTGTGAGATTGCGGGTCAAGCAAGATTGCTGGCCGGGCGGCTAGTCGCGGGTGAGGCGGCGGTGTGTGGAGCGGTGCGGCCGGGCGGCTTCCGCGCCGAGCCGGTCGATCTTGTTGGCCTGGTAGTCGGCGAAGTTCCCCTCGAACCAGAACCAGTTGGCCTCGTTGGCGTCCGAGCCCTCCCAGGCGAGGATGTGCGTGGCCACCCGGTCGAGGAACCAGCGGTCGTGGGAGATTACGACGGCGCAGCCGGGAAACTCCAGCAGGGCGTCCTCCAACGACTGCAGCGTCTCCACGTCGAGGTCGTTGGTGGGCTCGTCCAGCAGCAGCACGTTGCCGCCCATCTTCAAGGTGAGGGCGAGGTTGAGCCTGTTGCGCTCACCGCCGGAGAGCACCCCGGCGAGCTTCTGCTGATCCGGGCCCTTGAACCCGAACGAGGCCACATAGGCGCGCGAGGGCATCTCGAAGCTGGCCACTTTGATGTGGTCGAGGCCGTCGGAGATCACCTCCCAGACGTTCTTCTCCGGGTCGATCCCAGAGCGGCCCTGATCCACATACGAGAAGGTGACGGTCTGGCCCACCTTGAGCTGGCCGGAATCCGGCTGCTCCTCGCCGATCACCATCTTGAACAGGGTGGTCTTGCCCACGCCGTTCGGGCCGATCACGCCCACGATGCCCGCGCGCGGCAGCGTGAACGAGAGGTTGTCGATGAGCACCCGGTCGCCGAAGCCCTTCTTGAGCTTGACGGCCTCCAGCACATCCGCCCCCAGGCGCGGGCCGGGCGGGATGTTGATCTCGGAGGGATCGAGCGCCTTGGCGCGCTCGGCCTCAGCCGCCAGCTCTTCGTAGCGCTGCAAGCGGGCGCGGCTCTTGGCCTGCCGGGCCTTCGGGTTGGAGCGCACCCACTCCAGCTCCCGCGCCAGGATTTTCGCCCGCTTGGCGTCTTTCT
>JAISTI010000114.1 GCA_031272685.1 Propionibacteriaceae bacterium
CCTACGCCCTGGCCGCCGCCGCGAACGCGATCGACGGGCGGGGCATCGACCGCGGCCTGGACGGGCTCGCCGGGGGAGTGCTCGCCGTCTCCGAAGGCAGCCGCAAAATCCAATCCGGCAAGGTGCGCTCGTACGCGCTCATCACCCTGCTGGGGGTGGCGCTGGTCGGAGTGCTGATGATTATCGGACAGTTGGGATGAGGGGAGGATTGAGATGATTCCTTGGTTGACGATCCTCGCGCTCACCCCGCTGGCGGGGGCGGCGTTGCTGCTGCTGCCGGTGCGCGAGGCCGGGCGCTGGCTCGGTTTCGGGTTCTCGCTGGCGACGCTCGCGATCGCGGGCTGGGTCACTTGGCTGTTCGCCACCGACCCGGCGGCGGTTCCGGCCGAGACGGCCGAGTGGATTCCGCAGTTGGGGGCGTCGTGGTCGCTGGGGCTGGACGGCATGGGCTTGGCGATGGCCCTGCTCACCGCCGCGCTCACCCCGGCGGTGCTGCTGGCCGAATGGAAGCTGCCACACCGCGGCCGCTGGTCTGCGCAGGCGTTCTTCGCGCTGGTGCTGCTGGTGGAGGGGCTGTCGCTGCTGGCCTTCCTGTCCATGGACATTCTGGTGTTCTACCTCGCCTTTGAGGCCACCTTGATCCCGATGTACTTCCTCATCGGCGGTTTCGGCGTGGGCGACAAGGCGAAGGCCGCGCTGAAGTTCCTGCTGTTCGGCTTGGCCGGCGGCTTGATCATGCTCGTCGGCGTCATCGGCGTGGGCGTCGCCTCCACCCAATTCGCCGCCCCCACTCTCAGCATCACGCAGTGGGTGGATTATTCCGGCGGCGAAGTGCTGTGGCAAGACCCGAACCTCTCACGGGCGCTGATGATCTGCTTCCTGGCCGCCTTCGCGCTGAAAGCCCCGATGGTGCCCGGCCACACCTGGCTGCCGACGGCCGCCGAATCGGCCACCCCCGGCTCGTCGGTGCTGATGGTGGGCATCATGGACAAGCTCGGCACTTTCGGCATGATCCGCGTCTGCCTGACGCTCTTCCCCGAAGAGAGCAAGTGGGCTTCCCCGGTGATGGTGGTTTTGGCCCTCGTCTCCATCCTTTATGGCGCGCTGGCCGCGATCGGCTCGAAAAACCTGCTGCGGCTGGTGGCCTACACCTCCATCAGCCACTTCGGCTTCATGGTGTTGGGCATCTACACCTTCACCGCCACCGGGCTCTCCGGCACCATGTTCTACATGGTGAACCACGGCCTTTCCACCGCCGCGCTCTTCCTCGTCATCGGCTTCCTCGTCAACCGGCGCGGGTCGGCGCAGATCGGCGATTTCGGCGGCGTGCAGAAGGTGGCCCCGGTGCTGTCCGGGGCGCTGCTGCTGGCCGGCCTTTCCGGGCTGGCCCTGCCGGGCATGTCGTCGTTCGTCTCGGAGTTCCAAGTGCTTTCCGGCACTTGGTCGCAGCTGCCTTGGGCGGCGGTGGTGGCCGCGCTCGGCACGGTGCTGGCCGCCGTCTACATCCTGCTGATGTACCAGCGCACCATGACCGGGCCGGTGCCGGAAGGGGTCGCCCAGACGGTCACCGCTGATTTGAGCTTCAAGGAGGGCGCAATCGGCTTCGGCCTGGCCGCCGTGATCCTGGTGCTCGGCTTCGCGCCCGGCATCGCCCTCAGCGTCACCGAGCCGGCCGCGCAAAGCGCGTTGGGGGCGACGGCCACCCAGCTTTACACACCGCCGTTCGCAGGTCAGGAGCAGCCATGAGCATTTTGGAAATCGCCGCCCCCACCTTCGAGTGGCTTCCCCTCGCCCCGCTGGTCGCCGTGCTGCTTGGCGCGGTCGCCGGGGTGCTCGTCGAGGGCGTGGTGAAGCGCCCGTACCGCAACATCATCCAGGTGGGGGTGCTCATCCTCACTATCGTCATCGCGGCCACCTTCCTGGTCTGGAACTGGTCGGAGGGCCGCACCGGGATCTTCGTCATGGGGGCGCTGTCGCTGGACGGGCCGGCCTATGTGCTGTGGGGCGCGGAGCTGCTCTTCGGCGGCCTGGCGCTGCTGGCCTTCGCCGAGCGCCGCCTCGGGCAGGGCGCCAGCGCCTTCGCGGCGGCCGCTGCCACCGTGCCCGGCTCCGATTCCGAGCGGCTGGCCGAAGTCATCGGCCGCGAGCACACCGAGGTCTATTCCCTGGGCCTGTTCTCGCTGTCCGGCATGAAGGTCTTCGGCGCCGCCAACGACTTGATCACCATGTTCATCGCCCTTGAGGTGATGAGCCTGCCGCTCTACCTGCTTTCCGCGATGGCCCGGCAGCGCCGGCTGCTCAGCCAGGAGGCGGCGCTGAAATATTTCCTGCTGGGCGCGTTCTCCTCGGCGTTCTTCCTCTTCGGCGCGGCGTTGGTCTACGGGTATTCCGGCGAGCTGCGCTTTTCCGGCATCGCCAACGCGGTGGTGTCGTCCGATTACGGGCGGCCGCTGCTGCTCGGCGGTATCGCCCTGATGGCCGTCGGCCTGTTGTTCAAGGTGGGCGCGGTGCCGTTCCAGTCATGGGTGCCGGACGTCTACACCGGCGCGCCCACGCCCGTCACCGGCTTCATGGCGATTGGCGTCAAATTCGCCGCCGTCATCGGATTGACGCGGGTGTTCTTCGTAGCGGTTGGCGGCGAGCGCTGGAGCTGGCAGCCGGTGCTGGCGGTAGTCGCCGTGCTCACCATGGCTGTCGGCGCGGTCGCCGCCCTCACGCAGACGAACGTCAAGCGGCTGCTGGCCTACTCGGCAATCTCGCACGCCGGTTTCGTCATCACCGGTGTGGTTGGGGCAAACGCCCTTGCCGATGCGCAATTCCAGGCGGTTCCCGCCATTGAGTTCTATCTGATCGCCTACGGTTTCGCCACCATCGCCGCCTTCGGCATCGTGAGCATGGTGCGCGGCACGGCCGGCGAGGCGCTCGCGGTGAAAGACTGGGCCGGGCTGGCGGTGAAAAACCCGGTGGTCGCGGTGGCCTTCGCGGTGGCGCTGCTCAGCTTCGCCGGCATCCCGCTGACGGCCGGATTCATCGGCAAATGGGCGGTCTTCGCCTCCGCCTGGCAGGGTGGCTTCGCCTGGCTGGCCATCACCGGCGTCGGCTTCTCGCTGCTGGCGGCCTACCTGTACCTGAAGGTGGTCGTCTCGATGTTCTTCGCCGAGCCGGCTCCTGGGGTGCGGGTGGAGCAGGCTTCGCCCGCCGCCTGGCTTCCGGTCATCGTCGGCACGGTCGGCTCGCTGCTGTTCGGGCTGCTGCCCGGCCCGCTGCTCAGCCTGCTCACCGCCGCTGAGACCTTCCTGCGCTGATGAACCCGCTGCTGGCCCGCCGGGTAAAATCGCTGCTTGGCCAAATCGAAGACCGCCTGCTCGCGCAGGCGCAGGCGGACACGCCGTACATCTCGCAGGCCGCCCAGCACATCATCCAGGCGGGTGGCAAGCGCTTCCGTCCCACCCTCGTGATTCTGGCTTCCGGGCTGGGGGAGGGCAAACCTCCTGCGGGCACCGACGCGCGCGTGATCGCCGCCTCCCTCGTGGTCGAGCTGACCCATGTGGCCTCGCTGTATCACGACGATGTCATGGACGAAGCGGATATCCGCCGCGGGGTGCCGTCCGCGAACGCCAAGTTCGGCAACCGCGACGCCATCCTGGTAGGGGATTACCTGTTTGCCCGGGCTTCGGCGCTGGTGGCCGAGCTGGGGGTGGAGTATGTGGACTTGCAGGCCCGCACTTTCCAGCGGCTGGTGCAAGGCCAGATCAACGAGGGTTTCCCGCCACCGGAGCCGGCCGCGGCCCGCGAGCACTATTTGCGGGTGGTTGCCGACAAGACCGGCTCGCTCATCGCCACTTCGGCGATCTTCGGCGGCATGGCCGCCGGGCTTTCGGACAGCCAGTTGGAAGCCTTGGGCCGTTTCGGGGAGGAGATCGGCGCGGTGTTCCAGCTGGCCGACGACCTGCTCGACATCACCGGGGACGTTTCCGGCGCCAGCACCGGCAAAACTCCCGGCGCGGATCTGAAAGCCGGGGTGCCCACCCTGCCCACGTTGCTCGCCCGCGCGGCCGAGCCGCCGGATTCGTGGCTGCGACGGCTGCTGGAAACTCCCGGATTGTCCGACGCCGAGGTGGCCGAGGCGCTGGCGCTGCTGCGCGCCCACCCGGCGCTGGCGG
>JAISTI010000120.1 GCA_031272685.1 Propionibacteriaceae bacterium
GAGCGCACCCGGAGGCGTTTATCCAGGCGGTGCTGTGCGAGCGCCGGTCGCGCGAGCAGGAGAGCGCCGGGGTGCGCGCGCAGCGGGTGGAGCGGCAGCTGGCCGGTATCGAGGCGCTACCCTTCCGGATTCCCGACCCCGAAGTCTGAGCGTTCTTTCACCGGCAGCATGACCGCGAAGCCGGCGATGAGCACCGCCGCGATGGCGAGCAGCCCCCAATGCTGGGCGGCGGCCTCGTTGCCCGTCTGGGCGGCGCCGGCCATCACCAGGACGGTGAACAGCAGCGGGGTGACGAAGGAGATGACCCGGCCGGTGGTGGTGTACAGGCCGAAAATCTCCCCCGAATGCCCTTTGGGGATGACGCGGGCCAGGAAGCTGCGCGAGGCGGCTTGCGCCGGGCCGCAGAAGGAGCTGAGCGTCAGGCCGAGGATCCAGAAGAGCTGGTGGCCTTGGGCGGCGACGGCGGCGTCGTAGCCGGCGTCTTCGGGCAGCAGCGCGTAGCCGGGCTGGTGCAGCGCGAAGGCGGCGATCGAGCCGAGGGCGATGACGGCCAGGCAGATCAAGATGACCCGCTTGGGGCCGAGCCAGTCGTCCACCAGCCCGAACAGGATGGTGACCACCCCGGCGATCAAGTTCGCGGCCGCCCCGAAGATGATGATCTCGGTGGTGGAGAAGCCGAAGCTGGTGGAGCCGATGACCGCGCCGAAAGTGAACACGCCGGCGAGGCCGTCGCGGAACAGCGCGGAGGCGAGCAGGAAGTAGGCGGTGTGCCGGTCGGTGCGCCAGATGTGGGCGATGTTGCGGATCAGCAGCTTGTAGGAGCCGAGTACACCGAGGCGTTCGGGCTTTTCGACGCTGGCTTTCGCGTCGCGGATGGCCAGGAAGATGGGGATGGTGAACAGCAGCGTCCACACCCCGCACAGGATCATCGCCACCCGGATGCGCATGTCGGTGCTGGTGACGCCGAACATGCCGGGCGGGGTTTCGCCGGCGGCGGCCGTCCCGAATAGCCCGTCGGGGGGCTGCACGAAGCCGAAGAGGATGATCAGCAGCACGATGATGCCGCCGAGATAGCCCATGCCCCAGCCGAAGCCGGAGACTTTGCCGATGTTTTTCTGGTTGGCGATGCGGTCGAGTAGCGAGTTGTAGCTGACCGACGCGATTTCGCCGAGCACCGTCCCCAGCACCAGCAGGCCGAGGCCGAGCCACAGGAAGGCCGGTTCGGGGGCCACGAAGTACAGGGACGCCGAGATGAGCGCGATCGCCCACGTCATCCAGCGCAGGTTGCGCACGGTGTGGCCGGAGCGGTCGTCCGACTGGCCGATGACCGGCGCGAGCAGGGCGATGGCGATGCCGCCGAGGAAGGTGGAGACGGACAGCGCCACCGAGGGGCCGTTCGGGTCGCCGCCGCCGGCGAACGGGCGGGAGACGATGTAGACGGAGAACACGAAGGTGGTGATGACGGTGTAGTAGGGCTGGGTGCCCCAATCCCAAAGCGCCCAGGAGAGGACTTTGGAAAACCTGCTCTTGTCTTGCCCGAGGGCGGTCGCAGTCATGGCCGCGACTATACCGGCAGGGCGAGGGTGCGTTTTGCCGCGCCCCGCGCCCCGGAATGCGCCCCCGCGCGCCCCCAGGAGGATTCGAACCTCCGACCGGCAGATTAGAAGTCTGCTGCTCTATCCAGCTGAGCTATAGGGGCTTGGCTGGCGACCAGAAAAGATTACCTTGGCCGGGGCAGGCAAATCACATTAGGCTGTGCCCATGGCATTGCTGGTTGAGACCCCGCGCGTGGGCATTCGCAGGGTTTCGGTGTCTGCCATGGACAACAACGTCTATCTGCTCACTTCCAAGGTTTCCGGCGAGCAGGTGCTCATCGACGCCGCCGACGACGTGGAGGCCATCCGCAAGCTGCTGCTGGAGGGGGCCGCCGACGCCGCGCCGGTTCCCGCGTTGCTGCGGCTCATCGTCACCACGCATTCGCATTGGGACCACATTCGGGCGCTGCGGGCGCTTGCGGACATGTCGGGGGCGCGGCTGGCCGCCGGAGCCGACGATGTGGCGGCCATCGAGGCGGTGACCGGGGCGCGCATCGGCGAGCCGCTGGCCGATGGCGACACCGTGGGCGTCGCGGGCGTGGAGCTGGCCGTCATCCACCTGCGCGGGCATACTCCCGGTTCGGTGGCTTTGGCGTTGTCCGACCCAGATTTGCCGGCGCAGCTATTCACCGGGGATTCGCTCTTCCCCGGCGGGGTGGGCAATACCGGGGGAGACGCCGCCCGTTTCGAGCTGCTGTTCCACGACGTGGTTTCCAAGATTTTCGATGTGTATGACGATTCGGCGGTCGTGTGGCCGGGACATGGGCGGCCGACCACGCTGGGGAAGGAGCGCCCGGCGCTGGGGGAGTGGAAGGGGCGTGGCTGGTGAACGACCTGCTGGTGTGGATCGACTGCGAGATGACGGGGCTTTCGCTGCTGGACGACGCCTTGATCGAGATTGCCGCCCTGGTGACGGACGCCGAATTGCAGATCCTCGGCGACGGCGTGGACGTAATCGTCAAGCCGCCGGACGCCGCCCTGGAACAGAGGG
>JAISTI010000179.1 GCA_031272685.1 Propionibacteriaceae bacterium
GCGAGGATTTGCCCGGCGCGCTTTGCGGTCGGGGCCACCAGGTCCAGAGTTTGCCCGTTGGTCAGCGCCGCCTGAGCCAGCAGTTCGTCGGACGGCAAATCGTCGGGCGGCAACTGGGCGGTTTCGGGCACCGGACGATTCTACCCGCAGATAGGGCGGCCGCCGCAGGGGACTTGCGGCGGCCGCTTGCTGACCTAACGCAATGATTGCGCTTCGAGGGAAGGCCAGCGGTACCGCTCCGGCTCACTCAGGGCGAAGCGGCACGTCTGGGGGATATTCGAAGGGGTTCTTGGGGCGCTGCAAATGCCGCCCCTGTATTGTTATGCGGAGATGCTATGCAAGGTTGTTATAGGGGGCAGGGGCAAGGCATCACGCCCCCCCGGCCGATATATCGCCCCTAATCCTATGGGAGTACCCAGAGATACGCAACGCTCGTCTCGCCATTTTTCGTGGCGCCCTTGGGCTTCCGCCGACGGGTGCCCCGGAGATTGCATCTCAAGGCCGCGATGGCAAACCAACTCTTGGTTGGCCAGCGCGTAGGCCGGCGGGCCGCCACCGCGGCTGGATTGCGTTGCGAACACCTGGCCAAGAGATAGAGTCGGGGCATGGACATCGGACGGCGGGAGCTGCTGGCCGGGCTGGCGGCCCTGGCGCTGGCGGGATGCTCCACCGAGAAGCCAGGCGAACCCACACCCACTCCGACACCTACCCCAACCCCCACACCCACTCCGACACCACCACCGACACCGACCCCAACCCCCACACCGACGCCCGCGCCGCGCTGGCCGCTGACCGGGAAGAAGCTGAAAGCCGGTGATGCGGCGGCCGCGGCGCTGCCGGCGGTGGCGACGAAAGTCTCCGACGTGCAGTCGGCGCACCCGCAGCGCGGGGTGGACGCCGCCGACATCGTCTTCGTGGAGGCGAACGGCATCTCCTACACCCGGCTGTGCGCCGTCTTCCACTCCACCATGCCCGAAATGGTCGGCCCGACCCGCTCCATCCGGCCAGTCGACGTGCCGCTGCTCGCCCCGCTGCGGGCGGTGCTCGGCAGCACCGGGGCCGCCTCGTGGGTACGCAATTACGTCCACCACTACGGCGAATACGTCGATTCCAAGGAGTGGTTCGACGTCACCGGAACCGGCTCCTACGAGCAGTTGCGTGGCCGCGCGCGGGTGCACTCGGTGTTCTGCCACCCGGACGTGCTGCGCCAGCAGTCGCAGTTCACCACCCCGCCGCCGGTGTATTTCGAGCACGCCGAATCGGCGGACGGCGCCACCGCGCTGATTGGGCGGGACGTGGCGAAAATCGCCGTGCCCTACGGCAACGGCACCACCTGGGCGGAGCGCTACGAATACGACGAAGAGTCCGGCCGCTTCCTGCGCTCGGAACCGTGGGGCCGCCATGTGATGCAAGACGGCACCCGCATCGCCGTCGACAACTTGCTCATCCTGCCGTGCGCCTGGAAGATGGACAAGATTTACAAGGGCGGCGGGGCGGACGACCCGGTCTACGAGATGGTCGACGGTGGCGGGCAGGGCTGGGCCTGCTACCAAGGCAAGTACATCCCGATCAAATGGTCGAAGGGCGCGTTCGACGAGCTTTTCCAGCTCACCACCGTCACCGGGCTGCCGCTGCAGCTCGCGCCCGGCAACACCTGGGTCGAGCTTCCGCAGCTTGGCGCGCAAGTGTCAATAGAGTAAGCCCATGGAGCCGATCAGCCGCCGGGCGGCCTTGCTGGGGCTGGCCTCGCTGGCGCTCGCGGGATGCTCCGGCACCGCCCAAACTCCCACCCCGACGCCCACCCCCACCCCATCGCGCACGCCGCTGCCCACCCCCACTCCGACGCCCACCCCCACCCCGTTCATCGACACCACCCCGCGCTGGCCGCTGACCGGGGTGCCGCTCGCCGACGGGGAAGCCGAAAAGGCGAACCATGTGGCCGTCGCGCTGAAAATCTCCGATGTGAAAGCCGCCCACCCGCAGCGCGGCCTGGAATCGGCCGACATCGTCTTCGTGGAGGCCAACGGCGTCGCCTACACCCGGCTGTGCGCCGTCTTCCACTCCAATATCCCCAAATGGGCCGGCCCGATCCGCTCCATCCGCCCGGTGGATGTGCCGCTGCTCGCGCCGATGAAGCCCGCCTTCGGCAACACCGCCGCCGCCAACTGGGTGATGAACTACATCAAGTCCTTCTCCGACTACATCGACAACCTGTACTACTTCAAGGTGAAAGGCACCGGCTCCTACGAGATCGTGTCCGGCCGCGGGGCGCTGGAGCACTCGGTCTTCTCCCACCCGGCCACCTTGGCCAAGCAATCCAAGTTCACCGCGCCGCCGCCGCTCTACTTCGGCTATCCGCCGCCCGGCGGGCAGCCCAGCGCCCTCTCCGGCACGGACGTCGCCAGTGTCAGCATCCCCTACGGCAAGGGCACCGCTTTCGCGATGAAATACAAGTACGACGCCGAAAAGGGCGTATTCCTGCGCTCGGAACCCTGGGGCAAGCACAAGATGGAAAACGGCAAGCAGATTGCCGCCGACAACGTCCTCATCCTGCGCTGCAAATGGAAGATGGCCAAAATCTACAAGGGCACCGGCGCGAAAGACCCGGTCTACTCCATGATTGACGGCGCGGGCGACGGCTGGGCGCTGCACGGCGGCAAGTATGTGCCAATCCAGTGGGCCAAGGGCGCGGCCGACCAGCTCTTCACCATCACCC
>JAISTI010000192.1 GCA_031272685.1 Propionibacteriaceae bacterium
GACGTGCTCGACGAAGGCTACTACGCGGACACCACCATCAAGGCCGGCAAGGACGACATCGGCGCCGACGGTTTCGGGCCGAACGTGTCGGCCTCCATCTACAACGTCGGCACCAGCTCCAGCCCCTTCTGGCGCGGCCGGGTCACCTTGGCGGCGACGGATTCCCGCGCCCAATACACACTTTTGTCTGAAGATTCCATGGACCGCTGGGTGCCGGTGAGCGCATCGGGCGCGCTGCTCTCGCACGATTCCGCCGACAGCGCCGCCTATTGGCGCACGGGCACCGGCGCGGCGCTGTCGTTCAACGGGCTGGATCCGGGCCGCCAATTCCGGGTGGTTGTCCGCCCGGCGGGCTACACGGAGCTGGATTGGGCCACCTTGGCGGCGGACACTTCCACGCCCGCCGTCCTTGTCACCGTCCCGCAGCCGGGGCAGGAAGTCACCGCCGACATGGTCGCGCGCGAATCGCAATCAGCGTCGGACAAGGTATTTCTCACGGGTGTGGACGCCGCGGGCAGTTACCATCTGCTGGACGCCACCACCGGCAAGCAGCTTTGGAGCGGGACGGGAAACACCAGCTACACCATCACCCTGGACGGTTGCGGCGCGGCGACTTCGGTTTGCGGGCATGCGCTGCAAGCGGTCGCCGAAGTTTCCGGGACTTTCACCGCCGGGGTACGCGTCTACCCGTATCCCGAATTCGCGCAACAGGCGCTCGCCATCGACTATGTGGGCGAATCCATCGGGCTGGGCGCGGGCAACGTGCCGGCCGGCATCGAATTCCAGGTGGACTACCAAGGCGAAAACCTCATCACCGTCCCCGACACCGCCGACGGCTACCGCGCCGCGTCCGGCAGCGCGCGGCTGCAACTCGGGGCTGCCACTTCCTATACCGCCGGCCCCTTGCTCGACGCGATCACCACCGGGACGGCCACCTTGCGGTATCGGCTGGCGCGCGCGGCCGGCTATGACGGCGAATATGTGGCCCCGGCCTCGCAGCTGGCAATCCCCGCCCGCCCAGAAGGTGACGCCGATTCCGCCGACGTGGACTGGGCTGCCGAGACTTTCGACGGGCAGAGTTTCGCCAGCTACGGCTATAGCGGCTTGAGCGCGATCGACATACCGATCAGCCAGCCGGCCGTCGCCGGGGAGAAGTTCCGCTCCAAGGTGGTGAACTTCACCATAAACGCCCGTCCGGCCGCCCCCACCGGGCTGGGCGCGGACTACACCGGCGGGGTGTTCACCGTCTCCGGGTTGTTGGATGGCGTCGATTACGAATACTCCACCGACCGGTCCACCTGGACGGCGATCAGCGCGGTGGCGGACGGCAAGGCGGCCCTGGGCTCGGCCTCGGTGTACTACGTGCGATTTGCGGCCGTTCCCGCTTCCCACAACCCGGCATCGCTGGCGACCCGCGCTTCCGACTACCCGTTGAGCGTGGACAATGTGAGCTTCGGGGAGCAGGTCTACGGCTATGGCGCGCTCGCCGCCGCCGCGGTGACCGTGGCCAACAAGGCCGGATCCTCCACCGAAGGCACCGACCGCACCACCACCCTTTCCATCGAAGGCCAACTCAAGGACGGCCAGCCGTTCGCGGAGGGCGCGTTCGAGATTGACGGGCCCGCCAGCCTGGAGCTGCCGGTGCTGGTGCCGGGCAGCGCCGTGGACAGCGGCTACCGGGTCAAGGCCAAGGAAGGCCTGCCCGCCGGAGCCTATACCGCCACCTTGGTGCTGGGCTATGACGGCGGCTCCGGCCCCGCCACCGCCGCCGCCGACATCACTTTCGCCGTCACCAAAGCCACCTGGGCGTCCCCCACACTGGAGGCACAGGTGGGGGTGTTGGGCGACGACATCAGCGTCACCCTCACCGAACCGCTGCCGGATGGGGAGGCGGCGGAGTATTCGCTGGATCACTCCGCCTGGCAGGATTCCGGCGACTTCCCCGGCCTGGGGTGGGCCACCCAATATGAGCTTTGGGCCCGGGTGAAGGCCGACGCGAACCACTTCGCGTCTGCGTCGGTCTTGTTGGAGCCAAAGATTTTCACCGCCTACCAGCAGCCGGTGTGGGACGACGTGCTGCGGTTGAACTATGCCGCCGAAACCGTCGAATTCCTGCCGGGGGCAGTTTCGACGGACTACCAGATTTCCTCCGGCGGGCAGCCGGTGGCGGCCAACGCCGGCCTCGGTTTCCTGCTGGACGGGGCGGGCGGAGACCTCACCCTTGTCCGCGTGGGGGCCGACGACCCCAGGAACGGCCCGATTGACAGCGAGGGCGCCAGCGTGCAGCTCAACCCCCGCAGCGCCGCTCCCGACAGCGGCGACCTCAGCACCACCCCGGCCGCGACCGCGACCCAGCCGACCGGCACCATCGTCCACAGCCTGGGCAAGGCGTTCGAATACCGGCTGCACGGGTCGTCGGGGGCGTGGACGCAAGCGGTGGGCGGCACCGCCACCGCCGTGGCGTACGGTGACTACGACGTGCGCTTCCCGGCGACGGACAGTGCCTTCGCTTCCCGAGCCGCCGAGGTGGCGGTGGGCGCGCTGTATTTGGAGTATGCGATCACTTGGTCCGACCCGCTGGAAGAAGGTTTGGCCACCGGTTCCGAATTGGATGTGGAAGAGGTCGGCGCGGGGCCGATCGGCCAACACGCCAAGGTGGCCGGCGGGCACGATGTGGCTTTCACCTTGGCCGCCGATTCGCTGGACGCCTGGTTCCGGGCGACGCTGAATACCGGCGCACCCGGCGAGCCGGATCTGGTACAGACCGCCGACGGGCACCTGAGCCCCGGCCGGGTGGAGTTCCGGTTCACCACCACGGTGAACTCCGAGTTGAGCGCCACATCCAAGGTGGAGGCCTTCGCGAAGCGGGCGGCGGTTTTCGACGCGAACGGCGGGTCGGGCAGCCCGGCCGCCACCGGCAACACCCTGGCCGACCCGGACTATCAGGTGAGCCTGCCGGACGGTGCCGGCTTGCGCCGTCCCGGCTATGTTTTCACCGGCTGGAACACCGCCGCCGACGGCACCGGCTTCGCATACGCGGCTGGGGACCGCTATGAACTGGACGCGGACTGCGCCAGCCAGCCCTTGTACGCGCAGTGGGCCGCGACCGCCGGGGAACTGCTGCGGGCCGCCGGGCAAGCGGTTTCCGTTTCCGGCGGCAGCGGCACCGCGTCCGACCCGTTCACCGTGCCCGCCGTTTTCCCTAACGATGTGGCGCAGTTGCGGGCGGCAGATTTGGCGGTGAGCCCCGGCGCGGCGGCCACCGTCTCACACACTCAGGATTATCAGCCGGATGACGCGGTGCCGCTCACCGCGGGCGCGGCCACCGACGTGTTCGCGGTGGTCACCCCGGAGGCGGGCGGAACATGGCACTACGTCATCAAGGCGTTCCGGCTGGCGGCTTCCAGCTCGCTGGCCGAATTGCTCGACGCGCTGGGAGGTTTGCGCGCGAGCGGGGCATTGCAGGCCTACACCGACGAATCGGTGCAGGCGCTGGACGATGCCATGGCCGCAGCCGACGCGCTGCTGGCCGGAACGCCAACCCAAGCCCAGGTGGACGCCGCCAGCCAGGCGGTGCTCGCCGCCGTCGAGGGGCTGCGGGCCAAGACCGTGCCGGCCCCCCTTCCTACCCCCACGCCGGCACCGCAACCGGGTCCGGATCCGACGCCTTCCCCGTCGCCGGTTCCGGGCCCGGCCGTGCCAGTGGCCGGCATCGCCATCGCGGGCGCGCCCGCGCAGGCGGCATACAAGCAGGGCGGCAAGGGCAACCGGATCCAACTATCGGCGACGGTGACCCCGGCGGACGCCTCCGACAAGACCCTGCGGTGGTCTTCGTCCAACAGCGCCTTGGCAAGCGTGGACGCCTCCGGGCTGGTCACCCTGCACGACGGGGAGGGCACCGTTGTCATCACGGCGGCGGCCGCCGACGGCTCCGGCGTGCGAGACACCCAGCAGCTCAAGGTGGTGCGCAACGTCACCGCCGTCCGCACCCCGCTCCTCAAGCTCTATCTGCGGCGCGGCACCACCTATAAGCTGCCGGTGGCGGTGGACGACAGCACCCAGATGGCCAAGCACATCAGTTCGGCCGTCACCTACAAGTCGTCCAACAGCAAGGTGTTGCAGGTGGACGCCCACGGCAAGCTGACCACCTCGGCGAAGGTGTCCAAGACCACCAAGGTGTATCTGGATGTGCTGGCCGCCAACGGCAAGAAGCTGCGGGTCAGCGTCTACGTGGTGCCGAAGGCCAAAGCCCTGGGCGGCGTGAAGCTCGCCATCCCGAAGAAGGCCACCATGAAGGTCGGCAAGGCGTTCGTGTTGAAACTGAAGGGCACGAAATCCGCCACCAACGTGCTGCCGCGCTTCAAGTCGTCCAAGCCGTCGGTGATCTCGGTGGGCAAGGCCGGGAAGCTGGTGGCCCTAAAGAAGGGCAAGTCCACCATCACCGTCAAAATCGGCGGCAAGACCATCAAGCGCACGATTCGCGTGCAGTAGGCGGCCGCTGGCGACAGCTACCCAGAGATGACGTTGGAGCCGGTTCTGAAGAGGGCTTGGGGCTTGCCGAACGGCAGCGAGCGGACACGAAGGGTGGAGAGGATCATTTCGGCCACCGAGTTCTCTTTGTCTCGCACGGCGACGCTGGACTTTCTCAGATCGGGGCCCAGTACAGTTGGTGGGCATGAAGGCTCCCACTTCGGCCAACCTGCCTTACGAACTCGCAGTTCGCGATGTCGAGACGCTGCTGAAGTGGGCCAACTCCGCTTCGTCTTGGTCGTCGCGGCTCCCGGCATGGATCAAAGCGGCCAAGAACCGGGATCGCATCCTGCATGCCCTGGGCAAGCTGCGCGAACTGGCCGATTCGTCCGGCTTGCGGTGAACGCATGCTGCACAAGGTGATCGAAGCGGACCGGGGCGTTGTCCATTATTGGGCTTCGGTGCGGCCGGGTGATCGGAAGACGCTGTTGTTCACGCATGG
>JAISTI010000200.1 GCA_031272685.1 Propionibacteriaceae bacterium
CGGTGATGAACGTCTTTGGGGGCTCCACCCCGCCGATGACCTCCACCACGATGTCGATGTCGCCGCGGCTGACGAGGCTGAGGGCGTCGTCGGTGAGCAGCGAGCGGTCGATGCCGGGCCGCTCTTTGGAAAGGTCGCGCACCGCGATGCCCACCAGCTCCAGCGGGCGGCCGACGCGGGTGCTGAACTCTTCGGCCTGCTCCAGGAACACCCGGGCCACTTGGGAGCCGACCGTGCCGGCCCCGAGCAGCGCCACTTTCAGCGCGGTGTCGTTGCGGGTCTTGGCCGCCGGGGTTTCACTCATTTTCGCCTCCGTTCCAGAACTCGTCCAATCTAAGCAGGTCTTCGAGGGTTTCGCGGCGCAACAGCGCGGTGAGCGCGCCGTCGCGCACCGCCACCACCGGCGGCCGGGGGGTGTGGTTGTAGTTGGAGGCCATCGAGCGGCTGTACGCGCCGGAGGCGGGCACCGCCACCAGGTCTCCGGGGTGGATGTCGGCGGGCAGGAAGACGTCGCGCACCAGGATGTCGCCGGATTCGCAGTGCAGGCCGACCACACGGGCCAGCACCGGCTCGGCGGTGGAGGCGCGGTTGGCGAGCACGGCGGAGTATTCGGAACCGTAGAGCGCGGGGCGGATGTTGTCGCTCATGCCGCCGTCGACGCTCACGTACAGCCGGGATTCGCCGCCGCCGAGATCGACCTCTTTGGTGGTGCCCACCCGGTAGAGGGCGGTGCCGGCGCTGCCGACGATGGCGCGGCCGGGCTCGATGGACAGGCTGGGGACGTCGATGCCGTACCCGCGGCATTCGTGGGCGACGATGTCGCGCAGGCTGGTAGCGAGATCCTCGGGCTCGGCGGGGGTGTCTTCGCTGGTGTAGGCGATGCCGAAACCGCCGCCCAAATCCAGCTCGGTCATCTGCTCGCCGGTGGCCTCCTGGAATTGGCGGAACAGCTTCAGGGTGCGCCGGGCGGCGACCTCGAAGCCGGAGGTCTCGAAAATCTGGGAGCCGATATGCGAATGCAGCCCCAGCAAGGTCAAATGCGGGCTGTGATAGCAGCGCATCAGCGCCACGAGGGCCGCCCCCGAGGAGAGCGCGAAGCCGAATTTTTGGTCGTCGTGGGCGGTGGCGATGTATTCGTGGGTGTGGGCTTCGACGCCGGTGGTGGCGCGCACCATGACCGGGGCGCGCACGCCGGCCTCGGCGGCCAGCACCTCCAGGCGGCTGATTTCCTCGGCGGAATCCACGATGATCCGCCCCACCCCGGTTTCGAGCGCCAGGCGCAGCTCTTCGAAGGTCTTGTTGTTGCCGTGCATGCCGATGCGCGCCGGCTCGAAGCCCGCCCGCAGCGCCACCGAAAGCTCGCCCAGCGAGCACACGTCGAGGGAGAGGCCTTCTTCCTGCACCCACTTGGCCATGCCGACGCTGAGGAAGGCTTTGCCGGCGTAGAAGACCCGCCAGCCGGCGAAAGCGGCGCGCCAGCGGCGGGCCCGCTCGCGGAAATCGGCCTCGTCGAGCAGGTACGCCGGCGTGCCGACCCGTTCGGCCAGCTCTTCCGCGGCCACGCCGCCGATCTCAAGCTGCCCGTCCGGACGCCGCCGGGCGCTCCGGCTCCACACCTTCGCGTCGAGCTGGTTCACGTCTTCCGGCTTGGCCAGCCAGACGGGCGCGGGCGAGCCCACCTCGGCGTGAATTGAACCGGCAACATGCATGTGCGTCATAGGCCATAACTCTAGTAGCATTGCCAGTCGGGCAACGCCCAAGCCCTCATAGCTCAGGGGATAGAGCGCCGGCCTCCGGAGCCGGGTGCGCAGGTTCGAATCCTGCTGGGGGCGCGGCCAATCAACGAAAGGTAGCCCCAATGAGCCAACGTCGCCTCGCCGCTGTCTGCGCGGCCCTCGCCATCACCCTGCTCGCCGGATGCGCCGGCGGCGGGACTCCCGCCACCACCACCAAGGTCAACATCGCCATCCAGCCGTGGCTGGGCTACGGCGCCTGGTATATCGCCCAAGAGAAGGGCTTCTTCACAGAGAACGGCCTGGAAGTCACCCTCACCGACTTCGAGGCGGATGCCGACATGCTGGCCGCCCTCGCCGCCGGGCAGGTCGACGCCCTGAACGTCGCCTCCCACGGCGCGCTGCTGATGATCGAGCAGGGCGTGGACGCCAAGATCGTGCTTCTCGAAGACGCCTCCACCAGCGCCGACGCCATCCTCGCCGACCCGTCCATCACCGATGTCGCGGGCTTGAAGGGCCAGGAAGTCGCCTACGAAGAAGGCACCACCTCCGACCTGCTGCTGAACTACGCGCTCTCGCAGAACGGCATGTCCATCTCCGACATCACCAAGGTGCCGCTGGGCGCCGCCGACGCCGGGGCCGCGCTCATCGCCGGGCAGGTGCCCGCCGCCGTCACCTACGAGCCGTACATCTCCGAGGCGGCCGCCTCCGGCAACGTGCAGGTCATCTACACCGCCGGCGAAAAGGAAGGCCTGATCTCCGACGTGCTGATGGTGGGCGGAAAGCTCATCTCCGAGAATCCCGACGCCGTGAAGGCGCTGGCGAAATCGTGGGGCCAGGCGGTCGACTACTACAACTCCAACACCGAAGACGGCCGGGCGATCATCGCCGCCGGCGTGGGCGAGGAGCCGGACGCGCTGGCCACCGCCTTCGACGGGGTGCATTTCTTCAGCCTTGATGACAACAAGTCGCAACTTGCCGGCGAATACGTCAGCTCCACCCTGCCGACGGTGAAAGAGGTCGCGGTCGCGGCCGGGCTGCTCGACGGCAGCGCCGACCCGGCGGCGGCAGTCGACGCCAGCTTCGTCTCGTAAAGGCCCGCAGCTTGTCCGCCAAGCGGGTGCGCGCGGGCATCTCCCGCCGGGAGTATCTGCTCATCGCGCTCGCCACCTTTGCCGCGCTGCTGTTGGTGTGGTGGCTGGTGACGGCCACCGGCTTGGTGGACCCGATTTTCCTGCCGCCGCTCACCGCCGTCGCCGCCCGGCTGGGCGAGCTGGCGGCCGACGGCACGCTTTGGCTGGACACCGGGCTGTCCGTCTACCGCATCACCGTCGCCTATCTGATCGCCTCGGCGATGGCGCTGCTGCTCGGCCCGATCATGGGCATGTCCGCCCGGGTGGAGGCCGCGCTGGAGCCACTCTTCGACTTCATCCGCTACATGCCGGTGGTGGCTTTCGTCACCCTCACCGTGATTTGGGTGGGCACCGGCGACCCGGCGAAGTTCCTGCTCATCTGGATGGGCACTTTCTTCCAGCAGGTGCTGATGGTGGCGGACGCGGTGCGCCAGGTGCCGCAGCCGATGGTGCAGCTCGGCGAGACGCTCGGGCTGAACCGGCGGCAGATCTTGCTGCGCATCGTCTTCCCGGCCGCCTGGCCGCGCATCTACGACGCGCTGCGGGTAACGCTCGGCTGGGCCTGGACCTGGCTGGTGGTGGCCGAGTTGGTGGCCGCGACCGCCGGGCTGGGCTACCGCCTCACGGTGGCCAAGCGCTATTTCGCCACCGACACCATCTTCGGCTACCTGCTGGTGCTGGGCGTGCTGGGGCTGGTGTTCGACCAAGGGATGCGCGCGCTCGGCCGGGTGCTTTTCCGCTACCAGAGGAAGGAACGCTGATGGCGGCGCCGAAGGTGGAAATCCGCGGCTTGTCGAAGAAGTTCGGCGATTTGACCGCGCTGGACCGGGTGGATTTGGCGCTGGGCGAGAACGAGTTCGTCTCGCTGGTCGGTGTCTCCGGCTGCGGGAAATCCACGCTGCTTTCCATCATCGCCGGGCTCACCGATCCGACTGCCGGGGAAGTCTTGGTGGACGGGGAGCCCATCTCCGGGCCGGGCCGCGACCGCGGCGTGGTATTCCAGCAGGCCACCCTGCTGCCGTGGCTCACCGCCCAGGCGAATGTGGAGTTCGCGCTGCGCGGCGAGCCGCTCAGCCCTGCCGAGCGCCGGGAGCGGGCGGCGGAGCATTTGGCGCTGGTCGGGCTCGACGGTTTTGAGAACTCGTACCCGGCGCAGCTCTCCGGCGGGATGCAGCAGCGGGTGGCGCTGGCCCGCTCGCTTTCGTACCGGCCCAAGATCCTGCTGATGGATGAGCCGTTCGGGGCGCTCGACGCCATCACCCGCCGCGAGATGCAGGAGCTGCTCACCCAAGTGTGGGAAACCCACCGGCTGACGGTGCTGTTCGTCACCCACGACATCGAGGAGGCCGTCTTCATCTCCGACCGGGTGGTGACGATGACCCCGCGGCCGGGGCGGATCCACACCGAGGTGGCCATCGACCTGCCGCGGCCGCGCCACACCGAGATGCAGGCCCAGCCGCGCTTCCTGGAGCTGTCCCGGCACCTGGCCAAGACCATCCGCGGCACCGGGGCGATGGTGCTCGGGCACACCATCGTGCCTAGCCAGGAGCTTCCCCAGCCGGCCGCCCAGGTGCGCGAGCCGGGCGCCGCCGACCTCGTCGACGTGGAAGGCACGAACCGCTTCTTGCGCGACCTGGTGCGCGCCGACTCGCAAAACCCGCCCGGCAACGAAGAAGCCTGCGCGAAGCTGGTGGGCGAGCAACTCGCCGCCTTCGGCCTGCAGGTGGAGCTGCGCGAGGTGGAGCCCGGCCGTCCGAACGTCATCGCCACCCTGCCCGGCGATTCCCCCGAAGCCCTGCTGTTCAACGGCCACCTCGACACGGTTGCCGTCGGCGACATCGGGCTGTGGAGCACCGAGCCGCTCGGCGGGCAGGTGATCGGCGAAAACCTGTACGGGCGCGGAACCTGCGACATGAAAGGCGGGCTGGCCGCGATGGTGGCGGCCGCCGGGGCGCTGGCCCGCTGCGGAATCCCCCGGCGCAAGACCCTGCTGCTGACCGCCGTCATCGACGAAGAGGTCTGGTTCAAGGGCACCCAGGCGCTCATCGACTCCGGGGCGCTGGCCAACTGCGTCCGCGCGTATGTGGGCGAGCCCACCTCGCTGGGGGTGGCCTCCGCCATCCAGGGCGCGGCCGAGTTCACCGCCTGGACGCGCGGCAAGTCGGCGCATACCGGCATGGCCGAGCTGGGCGTGAACGCCGTCTTCGGGATGGGCAAAGTGGTGGCGGCCCTGGACGAATACCGCCAAACGCTGGCCGGGACGGGCGCGAAACTGGGCTTCCCCGTCGACCCGAGCCTGAACTTGGGCGTGATCTCCGGCGGCATGGGCGTCACCCTGGTGCCAGATTCCTGCCGCATCGGCTTCGACCGCCAAGTGCTGCCCGGCGAAGACATCGAGGCCGTAATCGAGCGGCTGCGCGCGCTCTTCGCCCAAGTTTGCGAGCGCGAAGGCCTGGACGGCGACCTCGTCTGCGACCAGTACTTCTACCCCTGGCAGGCCGAACAGGGCTCCCCCACCGTCACCGCCCTGGAATCGGCCCACCGCCAAACCACCGGCGAGGAGCCGCAAACCATGCTCTTCCGCGGCTACTGCGAAGTGGAAATGCTGGCCCGCGCCGGCATCCCCGGCGCCGTCTATGGGCCCGGCTCGCTGATGCAAGCCCACCGCCCCGACGAATTCGTCCCCCTGCCCGAAGTGGCCGCCGCCGCCCGCACCTTCGCCCACTTGGGCGAAGACTTCACCGCCTGACCCCGGCCGGCACCAGCCCCCACTCCGGGCAGCCTGGGGACGGCCATGGGGCCGGATTCGTGCGGTAGACTCGTCCCTTGTGCCGGGGCGTGGCGCAGTGGCTAGCGCGCCTGCTTTGGGAGCAGGAGATCGCAGGTTCGAGTCCTGTCGCCCCGACTTCACGACAAAAGGAGACCGATGTACCCCGCGAACATCACGCGCGCCGAGTCGCAAGAGCGCGGCCTGCTCGTCCAAACCCACCAATACCAGGTGCTGCTGGACCTCTCCGGCCGGCGCATCGGCGGGATCGACCCGGAGCGCCAGTTCCTCTCCACCACCGCCATCCGCTTCGAACAGCTCGCCCCCGCCCGCACCTTCGTCAACCTGATCGCCGACGAGGTGATCTCCGCCAATATCGACGGCACCAACCTCGACTCCCGCGATTTCCACGACGACAAGGTGTTTTTCGAGGTTGGGCCGGGCACCCACGATCTGGTGGTCTCGGCCGTGTGCCGCTACTCGCGCACCGGCGAGGGCCTGCACCGCTTCACCGACCCGGTGGACGGCGAGCCGTATCTGTATTCGCAGTTCGAGCCCGCCGACGCCCGCCGCGTCTTCGCCTGCTTCGAGCAGCCCGACCTGAAAGCCCGCTGGCAGTTCTCCGTCATTGTGCCGGAGGGCTGGACGGTCATCTCCAACTCCCCGCAGGTTTGGCCCCAGCGCGTCGAAGACGGGGTGAACCGCTTCGACTCTCCCTTCACCGAGCCGATCTCCAGCTATTTGGCCGCCATTGTCGCCGGGCGCTACCACATCGAAAAAGACGTCTACCACGGCATCGTGGACGTGCCTCTCACGCTGGCTTGCCGCCAGTCGATGCGCCCCTACCTCGACTCCGAGCGGCTCTTCGAGATCACCAAGCGCGGCTTCGCGGTTTTCGAGGAGGCTTTCGGGCGGCGCTACCCGTTCAAAGACTATGCGCAGGTGTTCGTCCCCGAATACAACTTCGGCGCCATGGAAAACGCCGGCTGCGTCACCTACCGCGACGAATACCTTTTCCGCTACCGGGTGCCGCACCACACCCTCGAAGACCGCGACAACACCGTGCTGCACGAGATGGCGCACATGTGGTTCGGCGATCTGGTGACGATGAAGTGGTGGGACGACCTGTGGCTGAACGAGTCGTTCGCCGAGTGGGCTTCGCATTTCAACCAGCAGCGCATCCGCGAAAAAGTGCTCGCCGGGCAGTGGGAGCCGCTGGGCCCGGTGCCGGACGATCCGTGGGCCACTTTTGCCAACAACCGCAAGAACTGGGCCTACCGCCAAGACCAGCTCCCCACCACCCACCCCATCGCCGCCGACATGGTGGATTTGGAGGCGATCGAGCAGAACTTCGACGGCATCACCTACGCCAAAGGCGCGTCCACCCTCAAGCAGCTGGTC
>JAISTI010000214.1 GCA_031272685.1 Propionibacteriaceae bacterium
CAAGTTTCCAGCTCGCGGTCGGCGATGGTGTCGCGCACATGGGGGACGGTGGTGCGGGCCGTCACCGCCCAATCCATCTTGCGCACGTCGTCTTGTCCGGGGACATAGGCGCGGGCGTCGTTCAGCTCGGAGCCGGGGCCGGGCAGCAGGCCCTGGTGGTCGCCGTGCAGGAAGCCCTCCAGGCGGCGTACGATGGTCAGTTCCAGCCGCCGCAGGGCCGCCTCCGGGGCCAACTGGCTCAGTGGCAGGGTGGCGCTCGTCGGCTCGCTCAGCACCGACGCGACAACCCCCTGGCCGGGTGGCGTGAAGGAGATGGCCATGGCCGCCCCGGCTACTTGTTCCAGACCGGGGTAGGCGCGGGCACCATGGCCACGATCCGCTCGATCACCTGCAGCGGGTTGATGTTGTCGGCGACGGCGTCGAAGCCGAGCACCAGGCGGTGGGCCATGACGTCTTTGGCGACGGCCTGCACGTCGGTTGGCAGCACATATCCGCGGCCGTGGATGAGCGCCAGGGCGCGGGCGGCGGCGGTCAGGCCGAGGGTGGCGCGCGGCGAGCACCCCACCTGGATGACCGGGGTCAGGTCGGGCATGCCGAATTCTTCCGGGGTGCGGGTGGCCAGCACCAGGCGGACGATGTAATCCTCGACGAGGTTGTGCACGAAGATGCCCGTCGCCTGCTCTTGCAGCCGCAGCACTGTCTCCGGGTCGAGCACCGGCTCGGATTGCGGCGGGCGCACGCTCATGCGGCGCAGGATTTCCAGCTCTTCGTTGCCCTTGGGGTAGGGCACGTCCACCTTCAGCAGGAAGCGGTCGCGCTGGGCTTCCGGCAGCGGGTACACGCCTTCGGACTCGATGGGGTTTTGGGTGGCGATGACGATGAACGGCTGCGGCAGCTTGAACGTCTGCCCGCCGATGGACACCTGCCCTTCGGCCATCAGCTCCAGCATGGCCGACTGCACCTTGGCCGGGGCGCGGTTGATCTCGTCGGCGAGGACGAAGTTCACGAAGACCGGGCCGAGCGCGGTGTCGAAGGATTCGGAGCGGGCCGAGTAGATGCGGGTGCCGACGATGTCGGAGGGGACGAGGTCGGGGGTGAACTGGATACGCGCGAAGGAGCCGCCGACGACGGTGGCGAAGCTGCGCACCGCGAGCGTCTTGGCCACGCCGGGGACACCTTCCAACAGGCAGTGGCCTTTCGCCAGCAGCGCCACCATCAACTGCTCAACCATGTGCTCTTGGCCCACGATAACCCGCTGCACCTGGGCGATGGCGTCGCCGAGCAGCTTGGCGGTGGGGTCTTTCTCAACCGGCGCCGCGGGGGCGGCGCCGGGGGCCACTGGTGGCAGCGCCGGCGGCTGGGTCGGTATTCCCTCGGTCATAGATTCTCCTCAAGGGAAAACGATATACCACCGGGCTTGCCGCCCGCCTTGGGATCTGCCTTGGCGTTTGCTGTGACCTTGCTGGATACCGCCGACAGCGGCGGCGGACGGCCAGCCGGGCTCTAGAATGTGGCTGTGCCGCAGCTCTCACCGCTCTATCCGGACGATCCCCCGCAGATTGGCCCGTATTGGGTGGACGCCCGGCTGACTTCGGCCGATGCCGGGGTGGCCTATATCGGCCACGACAGCGCGAACACCCCGGCCATGCTCATCTTGCTCAGCACTGGCGCGGCCGCCGACGCGGCCGCCCGCGACCGGCTGGCCGGCTGCGCCAACCAGCTCGAATTCGACACCGTGCTCGCCCGGGGCGGCCAAGGCCAGGACGGCGGGCGGCTGGCCCGCAAGTTCTTCGACGAGTCGCACGAGCCCACCGATCCGTCCGCCACCCCGGAGGCGCCTTGGCTGGCGCTGGCTTATGACGGATCCGAAGGGGCGGTTGCCGAGGCCGACCGGATTCTCGCCGAGGTGCAGCTTTCCGAAAAACCCCAGTTGGGCAACCCGGCGGGTCCGGACTACGCCCTCCCCTGGGCCGGGCGGCGCGATCCGGGGCTTTCGCGGATTTGGCCGCTGCCCTGGCCGGGGCGCCACGACCGGGCGGGCTGGCTGTCGCTGCTCGCCTCGTGGTTGCTGATGCTGATTATCGCCGCGATGGCCGTCTTGATCGCGATCCTGATTTTCAGCCAGTCGAGCCAGGTTTCGCCGCCGCCGCCGGTGCCGCCGACTGGCAGCCCGCCGCCTTCACAGTCGCCGCCGCCGTCGGGCTCGTCGTCTTCGTCGTCTTCGTCGTCTTCGTCGTCTTCGTCCTCGACGGCCTCGCCTTCGCCGTCTGCCTCGGGGCAGTCGGGCTCGCCCACGCCGTCCGGCTCGGCCAGCCAGTCCGGCTCCCCAACTCCCAGCGGCACCGAAACGCAGAGCGGGCAGCCCACCCAGGGCAGCGAGAGCCCATCCGGCGGTATGGGCGGCAACACACCCACTTCCCGGCTGTAATCACCCACCTGTGGACAAACAGCCGCCCGTCCACAGGAATCGGAATTCACCCTTTCGGCCACCGCGTGTTTGGGGCAGTTTTCACCTATGCGATTTTCTGCCGAAAAACTGGACTGCCCGCTGGAGCAGCAGCTTGCCCGCCGCATCGAAGCCGGGGCTTTGGCCCAAGCCTGCCTGGACGGGCAGCTGCGCCCTCCCAGCCGGGTGAGCGTCATCGAGTTGGCGCAGGTTTGTGTGCGGGGGCAACAGGCGTGGCAACGGTTCTTGCTGGCGAACCAGGGTTTGGTCTGGCAGGCGGTGCGCGGCTTGGGCAGCGGCCACGGGCTCGACCGCGACGAGCTATTCCAAGAGGGGTTCGCGGTGTTGGCC
>JAISTI010000032.1 GCA_031272685.1 Propionibacteriaceae bacterium
CATCCAGAAAAGCGCGCCCGGGCCGCCAGCCCCGACGGCGGTGGCCACGCCCACGATGTTGCCGGTGCCGACGGTGGCGGCCAGCGCGGTGGTGAGCGCTTGGTAGTGGGAGATGTCGCCCTCGGAATCGGGGTCTTTGCGCTTGAACAGCCCGAGCTTGAGCGCCGCACCCAGTTTGGTGAACTGTATGCCCTTGAGCCGGATGGTCAGCAGCAGGCCGGTGACGGCCAGCAGCGGGATGAGCAGCCAGACACTCCAGATGAAGGAGTCGATCTTGCCGACGATGTCGGAGAAAACATCCATTGGTAAGCCTTTCGCCAGTCCCGGGGTTTACGCAGCCCGACCCGGGACGATTACCCGTACACCCTAAGCAACCCCTTCCCACAAGCGCAAACGTTTTCGGAAGGCGTAACACAGAATTCACACAATGAGGGCGGATATGAGACGGTTCCGGCCTTCCGGATTGGCCAGCCTCTGGCGAGGTTTGTCGTCCAAACCACTAGACTTCCCCGCATTTCTGCGAGAGGATGGGAGTCCGGCCTGGGGGGGGACGGAGATAGGAGTTGGTATCGATGGTGCCGAATAGAGGAGACGACCGGCCTGGCATCGACGAGCTGGACGACCCGGAATTCCTTGACGACCCTGACGACGAATACCCAGAAGACGCCACCGAAGACGACATCGACATCGTCTGCGCGCTCTACCGCGAGGACGGGCAGCCGCTGGCCGTTGAGTTGGAGGTGGAATACGCCAACGACCTTGATGCCTTGATCAAACAGCTCCGCCGCATCCCCGGCGAGGCCGGCGCCCTCGGCATGATCTCCATCGACTCGTCGGTGTTCGTGCTGGTGCGGGTGCGCGGCAAGAAGGTGCAGGTCTACCTTTCCGACATCTTGGCCGCCTACGACTGGCCCATCGCCCGCGACATCGCCGATTATCTGAACGAAGAGCTGCCCGACGAAGACGACGACTCCGAGCCGATTGGCGACGCCGAAATCCTCTCCGACGTCGGGGTCAGCGATTTCGATCTGGAGAATTTCACCGCCGACTTCGAAGAAGACACCCTGGCCGTTGTGCGCAAGATCGCCAAGCGCATCGGCTACGGCTCGCAGTTCAAGAAGCTCGTTCCGGAGTGATGCCCGCTGGCTGGGTGCTTTGACGGCCGAGAGTAAGGTGGGCCCATGACCCCCGTACGGCCCTATCCGGTGACGCCAATGCGCCAAGTGCCCGAGCGCATCCCCCGGCCCCCGTATGTGGGCGACCCCGGCCCGGAGCTGTACGACGGCCCGGACGTCATGCCACCAGAGATTGTCGAAAAGATGCGCCATGCCGGCCGGGTGGCCGCCGCCGCCATGGCCGCCGGGGCGGAGCTGGTTACCCCCGGAACCACCACCGACGCTATCGACGCCGCCATCCACGATTTTCTGATCCAACACGGCGCCTATCCGGCGACGCTGCGCTACCGCGGCTTCCCGAAATCATGCTGCACCTCCGTGAACGAGGTGATCTGCCACGGCATCCCCGACGCCCGCCCGCTGGAAGACGGGGACATGGTAAAAATCGACGTCACCGCCTACATCGACGGTGTGCACGGCGACACCTGCGCCACCTACCTATGCGGCGAAGTGGACGAAGCCGGGCTGCTGCTCTCCGAGCGCACCCACGAGGCCATGCTGCGCGGCATCCGCGCGGTGCGCCCCGGAAGGCGGGTGAACGTCATCGGCCGCGTCATCGAGGCTTTCGCCGGCCGCTTCGGCTACGGGGTGGTGCGCGATTTCACCGGCCACGGCTGCCATGTCGCCTTCCATTCCGGGCTCATCATCCCGCACTACGACACCCCCCGCTTCGACGACCTGATGGTGCCCGGAATGTGCTTCACCATCGAGCCGATGCTCGCCGAAGGCAGCCCGGAATCTTCCATCTGGGCGGACGGCTGGACGGCCGTCACCCGCGACCGCTCCCGGGTGGCGCAGTTCGAGCACACCCTGGTCGTCACCGAAGACGGCGCCGAGATTCTCACGCTATGAGAGCCGCCCACTCCGCGCTGTGAGAGCGCTGAGAGACCGGCGTGGCGATGTGGAACAGCGGAGGAAAACCCACTATGGTTCGCGTGCTAAGATTGGCGTGTTGTTGTACCTACCTGGGGGCTGAAACCACATGACTTTCGCTGTTGGTGAAACCGTTGTCTATCCGAACCACGGGGCCGCCGTGATCGAGGCGATGGAAACCCGCCAAATCAAGGGTGAAGACCAGCTTTACCTTGTGTTGCGCATCGTCGGCCAGAACGATCTGGTCGTGCGGGTGCCGGCCTGCAACCTCGACCTCGTCGGGGTGCGCGACGTCGTCGACGCCGAAGGTCTGGAGCGGGTCTTCAACGTGCTGAAAACCCCGCACGCCGAAGAGCCCACCAACTGGTCCCGCCGCTACAAGGCAAACGTGGAAAAGCTGCATTCCGGAAACGTCCTCAAGGTGGCCGAAGTCGTGCGCGACCTCTGGCGCCGCGACCGCACCCGCGGCCTTTCCGCCGGCGAAAAGCGGATGCTCGCCAAGGCCCGCCAGATTCTCGTCTCCGAGCTGGCCCTGGCCGAAAAGGTGGACGAAGAGCGCGCCGAAGTGCTGCTCGACGAGGTGCTCTCCACCGAAGCCGCCTAAGCGCTGCCATCCCGGGCTCGATCCCGGTCTTTCCTTCTCCGTGCTACTGCCGGAACACTTTGTATTGCGCCGCCTGCGCCACCGGGCGGATTGTCATCCGGTCGATGTTCACATGCGCCGGGCCGGTGGCCATGAAGGTAATCGCCCGCGCCACGTCTTCGGCCCGGAGCGGCTCGGCCACCCCTTTGTAGATGGCGTCCGCCTTGGCCTGGTCGCCCAGCCGCACCAGCGAAAACTCTTCGGTGTGCACCATGCCGGGGCAGATCTCCATAATCCGCACCGGCTGGTCGAAGAATTCCAGCCGCAGCGATTCCACCAGCGAACGCTCCGCGGCCTTCGCGCCGCAATAGCCCGCGCCGCCCTCGTAGCCCCAGTCGGCGGCCGTCGAGGTGACGAACACGGCCGCGCCGCGCGCCCGGACCAGCGCCGGGAGCAGGGCCTTGGTGACTTTGGCGGTGCCCAGCACGTTCAACTCGTACATTTTCAGCCAGTTGCCCAAGTCGGCCTGCGCCACCGGCTCCAGGCCGAAGGCCCCGCCGGCGTTGTTGACGAGCACGTCCAGCTCGCCGCCCACCGCGTCGGCCAGTTTGGCGACTTCTTCGTCT
>JAISTI010000021.1 GCA_031272685.1 Propionibacteriaceae bacterium
GTCTCCGTCGGCATCGTGCAGGGCGCGGAACTGTTGGATTTGGACTACGGCGAAGATTCCCACGCCGAAGTGGATTTCAACGTGGTCGCCACCGGCGACGGGCGTTTCATCGAGGTGCAGGGCACCGCCGAGGGCCAGCCCTTCGACCGCGCCCAGCTTGACCGGCTGCTCGACCTCGGGCTGGCCGGGTGCGCCACCTTGGGGGCGTTGCAGGCGGAGGCGCTGAAGTGATCGTCGTCGCCTCCTCGAACGCGCACAAGCTGGCCGAGCTGAAACGCATCTGGGCGGCCGCCGGCCTGGAATTCGAGTTCCGCTCGCTGGCGGACTACCCCGGCTACCCCGAACCGGCCGACGACGGCCGTACCTTCGCCCAAAACGCGCTCATCAAAGCCCGCGCCGCCTGCGCCTACACCGGGCTGGCGGCCGTCGCCGACGACTCCGGCATCGAGGTGGACCTGCTCAACGGCATGCCGGGTGTGCGCTCGGCGCGCTGGGCCGGGGTGGGGGCCTCCGCGCAAGCCAGCCTGGAATTGCTGATCGCCCAGTTGGCCGACACCGCCTACGAAGACCGCACCGCCCGCTTCAACTGCGCCATGGCGTTGGTGGCGCCGGACGGGAGCGAGCAGGTGGTCTCCGGGGTGATGCCCGGGCATCTGGTTCTGGAGCCGCAGGGTTCGAACGGGTTCAGCTACGACCCGGTCTTCGTCACCGACGGGCAGAGCGTCACCAACGGCGTGCTCACCGATGCGCAAAAAGACGCGCTCTCGCACCGCGGCCAGGCCGCCCGGGCGCTGGTTCCATACCTGCGGGAGGCACTGGGATGAAGCAGTATCTAGAGTTGCTGGCCGACGCGCTGGAAAACGGGACGGTGAAATCCGACCGCACCGGCACCGGCACCCGTTCCGTCTTCGGGCGCCAGCTCCGCGTCGACCTCGCCGCCGGCTTCCCGCTGCTCACCACCAAGAAGATCCACACCCGCTCGGTTTTCGGCGAGCTTTTGTGGTTTCTGCGCGGCGACACCAACATCGGCTGGCTGCATGACAACCGCATCACCATTTGGGACGAGTGGGCCGACAGCGCCGGAAACCTCGGGCCGATTTACGGCTACCAGTGGCGGCATTGGCGCACCCCGGACGGCCGGGAGATAGACCAAATCGCGCAGGTCGTCGAATCTCTCCGCGACCACCCGGATTCCCGCCGCCACATCGTCACCGCCTGGACTCCGGCCGACGTCGACCAGATGGCGCTACCGCCATGCCACGCGCTCTTCCTGTTCTAGGTGGCCGAAGGGCGGCTGAGCTGCCAGCTTTACCAGCGCTCCGCCGACATCTTCCTCGGGGTGCCCTTCAACATCGCCTCGTACGCGCTGCTGACGCATATGGTGGCGCAGGTCACCGGCCTGGTGCCCGGCGAATTCGTGCATTCCTTCGGCGACGCCCACCTGTACCTGAACCACCTGGACCAAGCCCGCGAGCAGCTCGGCCGGGCCCCGCGCGCCCTGCCGAGGCTGCGGCTGAACCCCGCCGTCACCGAGATCGACGCCTTCACCCTCGCCGACATCGAGGTGGCCGATTACGACCCCTGGCCGGCCATCAAAGCCCCGATAGCCGTGTAACGTTGCCGTATGGAACTTGTGGCGATAGCGGCGGTGGCCAGCAACGGGGTCATCGGCTCGGGCGGGAAAATGCCGTGGAACATCCCGCAAGACCTGGCCCGCTTCAAGCTGGTGACGATGGGGGCGAACCTCATCATGGGCCGGAAAACCTACGATTCCATCGGTGGCCCGCTGGTGGGCCGCAATTGCATCGTCGTCTCTCGTTCGCCGGGGGCTGACGGGCGGGTCACCTGGGCGTTCTCACTGCCGCAGGCCCTGGAGTTGGCCGATCCGATGCGCAAGACTTTCGTCGGCGGCGGGGCGCAGCTCTACCGGGAGGCGTGGCCGCTGCTGACCGGCCTGGACATCACCGAAGTGGAGGCCAGCCCGGAAGGGGATGCCTTCTTCCCGCAGATCGACCCCGCCGACTGGGTGCAGACCATGCGCGAGGACCACGGCGGCTTCGCCTTCACCACCTACCGGCGCCGCCGGGCACACTGAGCGATGCGCGCCACCGCGTCCATCCTGCACCTGGACATGGATGCCTTCTTCGCCGCCGTGGAACAGCGCGACAAGCCGTCGCTGCGCGGCAAACCGGTGGTGGTGGGCGGCATCGGCCCGCGCGGGGTGGTTTCCACCGCCTCGTATGAGGCCCGGGTGTTCGGGGTGCGATCGGCGATGCCGACCGCGCAGGCGCGCAAACTCTGCCCGAACGCCGCCTACCTTTCCGGGCGTTTCGGCGCCTACCACGAAGCCTCCAAGATCGTGATGGGCCTGCTGCGCCAACTCTCGCCGTTGGTGGAGCCGCTGAGTGTGGACGAGGCGTTTGTTGACTTGCAGGCCGCGGCCGAGCCGGTGGGGGATTTGCTGGAATTGGGCCGCAAGCTGCGCGCGGACGTATTCGCGGAAACCGGCGGGCTGACCGCCTCGGTGGGCATCGGCACCTCGAAGTTCATTGCCAAAGTGGGAAGCGAGCTGGCCAAGCCGGACGGGCTGCGCGTCGTCGAGCCGGGGACGGAGGCCGACACCATCGCCGGGCTGCCCGCCCGCGCCATCCCAGGTGTCGGCCCGGCCACCATGGAGCGGCTTGCGCGCCTGGGCGTGAAAACGGTGCTGGACGTGCGCAACCTTTCCGACGCCGAGCTGGTGCGCGCCCTTGGCAAAGCCGGCGGCGAGCAGCTCTACCGGCTGAGCCGCGCCGAAGACGACCGGCCGGTGGTGCCCGAGCGGGCGGCCAAATCCATCTCTGTCGAAGACACCTTCGCCACCGACGTCACCGACGCCGCCGCGCTGTCCGCCCGGCTGGACGGATATGCGGAGATTGTGGCAAAACGCCTTGTGAAAGCGCAGTTATTTGCCCGGACGGTGACGGTGAAGGTGCGCTGGCCGGATTTTTCCTTCACCAGCCGCTCCCGCACCCTCGAAGGCGCGACCGACCAATTTGAGCGCATCCGCGGTGTCGGGCGCTCGCTGCTGGCCGGATTCGACGTCGCCGGGGGAGTGCGGCTGCTCGGCTTGGGCGTCTCCGGCTTCGCCGACGTGGCCCAGGAGCCGCTCTTCGATCTGGGTGAAGACGACCCGGCCGCCCCGGCGGTGGTGGAGGAGCGGCAGGCCGACTTCGAGCGCCGCCCGTTCGCCTGGTATCCGGGCGCGGACGTCGTCCACGACGAGTATGGGCCCGGCTGGGTTTGGGGCGCGGGGCTGGGGCGGGTCACCGTCCGCTTCGAGACCGCCGAAACCCCGCCCGGCCCGGTGCGGACATTCGCCCAGGACGACCCGGCCTTGCACCCGGCCTGAGCGGCGGGTCAAACCAGTCGGACGCCCAAGTCAGCCGGGTCTGGGGACGGCCCGGTATCGGCATCGGTGAACGGGGCGGCGGCGCCAATCCAGCGCTCCAGCGCGCTGCCGCGCAGCAGCCGGAAAGGGAAGACGGAGAGCGCGCAGCCGCGCTCCAGCCGGGCGAAATCCACCCGGCTTCCGGCGGCGGCCACCAGGTTCCCGAACCGCCGGCCTTTCAAGGTGGTGGGTTCGGCCATCACGCCGGCCTTCCCGAACACCGCGGCAATGCCGGCGAGTGTCCGGCGCGACCAGGCGAAAGGGGCGCTGTCAGTCATGTTCATGGCGAGCGTGCCGCCGGGGACGAGCACCCGGGCGGCCTGGCGGAAACACTCCAAGGTGGCCAGCTCGCCGGGCACTTGCGCCCCGGCGAAGGCGTCGATGATGATCACATCCGCGTAGTCGTCCGGCATCGCCGCCAGCCCGGTGCGGCCGTCCTGCGCGCGCACCTTGACCCCGGAATTGCGCGGCAACGGGATGGCGGCGCGCACCTCTTCGGTGAGGGCGGCGTCCGGTTCCAGCACAATCTGCGCCGAGGTGGGGCGGGTGGCCGCCACGTAGCGGGCAAGGGTCATCCCCGCCCCGCCCACATGCACCACCCGCAGCCGCTCGCCCTCCGGGGCGGCCTGGTCGAGCACTTGGGCGATGCGCTGCACGTACTCGAATTCCAGGTACAGCGGGTCGGGGGAAACGTAAGAC
>JAISTI010000091.1 GCA_031272685.1 Propionibacteriaceae bacterium
CGCCAAACTGACGAAGACGGCGATGAAACGCTCCGAGACCGCGCTGCTCACCGTAACCGTCAAGTCGCCCGGCGTGAAAGCCACCGGGAAAGTCACCGCCGTCATCGGCAAGGCCACCCGCACCACCAACCTCATCAACGGCAAGGCCATCTTCAAGATCGCCAAAGTGAAGCGCGGCAAGCTGAAGGTGAAGGCGCGTTTCTTGGGCAGCGTCTACCTCAAGCCCAAGACATCCAAGACCCTCACCCTCCGGGTGCGCTGACGGCCGGGATTTGTCGGAATCCGGGTTGCGAGGTAACCTACTTGGGCCGACGCGGGGTGGAGCAGTTCGGTAGCTCGCCGGGCTCATAACCCGGAGGTCAGAGGTTCAAATCCTCTCCCCGCTACTAGAAATAGATTCCTGGCTATACTCCTGGCTATGCCTGCCTGGAACGCCGCAAGGGCCTACGACCTCTCCGCCATCGCAGAAGCCGCGAAAAACCCGCCACCTCCGCCGGGGGCCGCGTCGTACACGTTGGAACTGGACCAGGCGAACTTCGAAAGCACCATGCAGCTTTCCCTGAAGCACCCGGTCGTGCTGGAGCTGTATTCGTCCAAAGACAAGACCGGCGCGGTGCTCACCAACATCCTTGAAGAGCTGGCCAACGAGGCCAACGGGGCGTTTCTGCTTGCCAAAGCGGACATCGAGGTGTTGCCCGAGGTGGCGCAGGCGTTCGGAATCCAGGCGGTGCCCACGGTGCTGGGCGTCATCGGCGGCCAGCTCGCCCCGCTCTTCCAAGGCACCGCCGACAAGCAGGACGTCGCCGCCGTGCTGGCGCAACTGCTGCAAGCGGCGCAGTCGGCCGGGATAACCGGGCGGGCGCAACCGGTGTCGGTGGCCGACGTCGAAGACCCGCGCTTCGCAGCCGCCGACGCCGCCATGGAGAAGGGCGACTTCGGGCAAGCCGTCATCGAATTCGACAAGATTCTGGCCGCCACCCCCGGCGATCCGGCGGCCAAGACCGGAAAAGCCCAGGCCGCCTTCCTCAGCCGGGTGCAGGGGCTGGGAGACCAGGCCCAGGTGCTGGCGCAGGCAAAAGCCAAGCCGGATGACATCCAGGCGCAGTTCGCCGCCGCCGACGCCGAACTGGCGGGCCGGCAGCCGGACGCGGCGTTTTCCCGGCTCATCAACCTGGTGAAAGCCACCGGCGGGGACGAGCGCGAGCAGGTGCGGCTGCGGCTGCTTGAGCTGTTCGAGACGATGGTGCCCGGCGACCCCGCGGTGGCCAAGGCCCGCCGCGAGCTTATGACGTCGCTGTTCTGAAAAAGCAGGAGCGCTCGCCGGTGTGGCAGGCCGGGCCGTGCTGCTCCACCAGCACCAACAGCGCGTCGCCGTCGCAATCGACCCGCACTTCTTTGACGTCCTGGAAGTTTCCGGAAGTCTCGCCCTTGACCCAATACTGCTGCCGGGAACGCGACCAGTAGGTGGCCCGGCCGGTTTCCAGAGTGCGGCGCAGCGCCTCGTCGTCCATCCAGGCCAGCATCAGCACCTCGCGGGTGTTCACGTCTTGGACGACGGCCGCCACCAGCCCGTCGGCGTTGCGCTTCAATTCGGTCACCTGCCCATTCTCGCACCCAGCCCAAGAGAATTTGCGGCGAAACCGGCCGCGCTGCGGCTCAAGTGAAAGCGGGTCGGGCGCCGCGTGCGAGAATATCCCGGTGCGCGTATACAACTTCTCCGCCGGCCCGGCGATGATTCCCCTGCCCGTCCTCGAACGCGCCAGCGCGGAGCTGGCCGATTGGCGCGGCTCCGGAATGTCGGTGATGGAGGTCTCCCACCGCGGCAAAGACTTCGTCGCCTGCGCGGCCGAAACCGAGGCGGCGCTGCGGCTGGTGCTCGGCATACCGGACAACTACAAGGTGCTTTTCCTGCAAGGCGGGGCCTCCGGCCAGTTCGACGCCGTCCCCATGAACCTCACCGCCCCCGGCGACCAGGTGGATTTCATCAACACCGGCCAGTGGTCGAAGAAGGCCATCGCCGCCGCCGAACGCCAAGGCCAGGTGGTAAACGTCATCGCCGACGAGGCGGCCAGCAACTACACCACCGTTCCCCCGGCGGCGTCCCTGGCCCCCACCCCAGGTGCGAAATACCTGCACTACACCCCGAACGAGACCATCGGGGGCGTGGAGTTCGGCTACGTGCCGCAATCCGACGCGCCGCTGGTGGCCGATTTCTCCTCCACCATCCTCACCCGGCCCATCGACGTCTCCCAGTTCGGGGTCATCTACGCGGGCACGCAGAAAAACATGGGGCCGGCCGGCATGGCGGTGGTGATCGCGCGCGAAGACTTGACCGGGCACGCCCGCCCCACCACCCCGGCCATCTGGGATTGGCAGGCGATGGCGGAATCCGATTCCATGCTGAACACCCCGCCCACCTTCGGCATCTACCTGCTCGGGCTGATTCTCGACTGGATCACCCAAACCGGCGGGCTCACCGCGATGGCCGAGCGCGACAAGGCCAAAGCCGACGCCCTCTACGCCGCTATCGACAGCTCGGCGCTGTATTCGAACCCGGTGGCCAAAGACGCCCGCTCCTGGACGAATATCCCCTTCACGCTCGCCGATCCGGCCCTCGACGCCGCCTTCCTGGAAGGCGCGCAGGAGGCTGGGCTCACAAACCTGAAAGGCCACCGCTCGGTGGGCGGGATGCGCGCCAGCGTCTACAACGCGATGCCGATGGCGGGCGTGCAGGCCCTGATCGCATACATGGAATCCTTCGAGCAACAACACTGACGGGAAGTGACGATGACCTACAAAATCAAGACCCTCAACTCCATCAGCAAAGTGGGGCTGGACCGGCTGCCGCACGGCGCGTATGAGACCAGCCCGAACCTGCCCGAACCCGACGCCATCATCCTGCGCTCGGCGAACCTGCACGGCGAGCCCATCCCCGCCTCCCTGAAAGCGGTGGCCCGGGCGGGCGCCGGCACCAACAACATCCCCATCCCGGAATACTCCGCGCGCGGAATCCCGGTCTTCAACACCCCCGGCTCCAATGCGAACGCGGTGAAGGAGCTGGTGGTGGCGGCGCTGTTCCTGGCCGCTCGCAACATCATCCCCGCCGCCAGCTTCGCGCACCGGCTGGAGGGCGACGCCGAAGCCATGAGCAAGGCCGTCGAAGTCGGCAAGAAAAACTTCGTGGGCTTCGAGCTGCCCGGAAAACCGCTGGGCGTGATCGGCCTGGGCGCCATCGGCGTGGAAGTCGCCAACGCAGCCGTCGGGCTGGGAATGCGGGTGATGGGCTACGACCCGGCAATCACCGTCGACCACGCCTGGAAGCTCTCATCGTTCGTCGAGCATGTGACAAATCTCGATTCCATGCTGCGCCGCTCCGAAATCCTCACCGTCCATGTCCCGCTGCTGGAAAGCACCAAGCACATGATCGGCGCCGACCAGCTGAAGCTGATGCCGAAATCCGCCGTCCTCATCAACTTCGCCCGCGGCCCGATCGTGGACGAGGCGGCGGTGGTGGCGGCGTTGGAGGCCGGCGCGCTGCGCGGCTATGTCTGCGATTTCCCCTCCCCGGCGCTGAACAAACGCCCCAATGTGGTCACCCTGCCGCACTTGGGCGCGTCCACCAACGAGGCGGAAGACAACTCGGCCCGGATGGCCGCCGACCAGGTGCGCGATTTCCTCGAAAACGGCAACATCACCAACTCGGTGAATTTCCCGGCGGCGGTGCTGCCGCGCGCCGCCGGCACTTCGCGCATCGCCATCGCCAACTCGAACGTACCGAACATGGTGGGCCAGATCACCGCCCTGGTGGCGGCCGAAGGGTTGAACATCGCCGACTTGCTGAACAAATCGCGCGGGGAGCTGGCCTACACCCTGGTAGACGTGGAAGGCG
>JAISTI010000155.1 GCA_031272685.1 Propionibacteriaceae bacterium
CCGACACCGGGTTGCCGCCACTGGCCGATGCCGGGTTCGTGGAGGGCGGCATGGGCATGCCAGGGCTGGACGCGATGCTCTACCCGCTGCGGCTGTCGACTTCCGAGGGCGGCTACCCAGAGACGTACGCATCCAAGACCCGCTACGGATTCGCAGACGCGGACGCCGAGCTGGTGCTGGAAGCCGAATACCTGGACTACGCCTTCTGCTTCGAAAACGGCATCCCGGTGCGGCTGGTGGCTTCCAAGCCCGACACCATTGAAGTGATCGGCTTGGATGGGGAAGTCTCGCTGTCCATCCCGGCCGAGCCGCGCGAATACCTCGGCTGCCACGAGAACGCGCAAATCCTGTATTACAACAGCGGCGAAGGGATAGTGGACAAGCGGGACAGCTACGACATCGAGACTGGCGAGTTGCTGAAATCCGAAGGCGGTTTCGAGTGGGGGGACGCGGCGCACCCGCCCTGGCCGGCCGAAGCCGACCCTGCCACCGGGCAGCCCGAACCGCCGGCAGGCTTCTTCTATGAGGCCGAGGGGGACGCTTTCGCCTTGGACGCCACCGGAAAGCGCGCCTGGCTGGCCGCCTCCGGCGCCGCCGTGGATGTGCCGGAAGGGTACCTCGCCGAAAGCGCGGCGGGCGGATTCCTCAAGCTGGTCTCCAAAGCGAGTCTCCCTCCAATAATCCTGGATTCACAAGGGATGCTGACGGAATTCAGCTCGCTTTCCGAGCTGGCGGTCGTGAGCTTCGACTCCGGCGAGAATTTCGCGGTGCCCTATCTGCAAGCCGAGTCCGCCAGCCACATCGGCTTCATCGACGTCGAGGGCCAATGGCACTACCGGCAGGCGAAACGCCTGAGCCTGGAGGATTGATGAGACACTTCCCGCTCCCGCTGGCGCTGGCCCTGGCATTGGCCGGCTGCGCCACCGTCTCCCCCACCGACAACCCAGCCCCCACCGCGCCCAGCCCGTCCGCCACCGCAACCGCCACGGCCAGCCCGCAGCCCAGCCCGTCCGCCACCCAGTTCGCCGTTCCCGCCGACCAGTTCCCGAAACTGGACGGCTCCACCGCTAACCTGCCGCTGGGCTCGCTGCTGCTGCAACTGGGCGGCGTGCCCAAAGCGCAAGCCGACAACCTGGCCTTCTCGAAGACCCAAGCCGCATACCTTGAGCTGGCAAGCTCCTACTACTTCTGGAGGGACAACCAAGAACCCGACCCGGACGACCCGGATGCCGAGCCGGTGGAGTGGCCGTCCACGCTGCTGCTCGTCTACGAGCCGGACGAGGAAACCCGCGAGTCAATCTCCGACGTGCCTTTGGAATTCCACCCCATCGGCCGGGACGCGCTGGTGTTCATCGCCAACGAGTCGAACCCGGTCGAATCGCTCACCCCAGACCAGCTGCTCGGCATCTACACCGGCAAAATCAAGAACTGGAAGAAGCTCGGCGGGCCAGACGTGGCGATCACCGCGTACCAGCGTCCGGAGGACTCCGGGTCGGGGGCGCTGATGCGCAAATTCGTCATGGGCGCCAAGAAGCTGGCCGAAGCCCCCACCGAGCTGGTCACCGAGTCAATGGGCGGGCTGGTGGACGGCGTGGCCAACTACGCCAACGAAGGCAGCGCTATCGGCTATTCCGTCTTCTACTACGTCTCGCAGATGTATGACATGCCCGGCTTGAAGCTGCTGCAGGTGGGCGGCGTCGCCCCGTCGAACGAGACCATCGCCGCTGGGGAGTATCCGTACGTCAATGATTTCTACGCGGTGATTCTCGCCGGCGAGCCGGAGGACAGCCCGGCCCGCCAGCTTGTCGAATACCTGGAATCGGCTGACGGCAAAGCGCTGATTGCCGAGGCCGGGTACGTGCCGCTGCCCTGACTTGACTGGACCGGATCAGACGGCGAGTTCTTGCCCGGTCAGCCGCCGGTAGGCGTCGAGGTAGCGCTCGCGGGTGGCGGCCACCACTTCCGGCGGCAGCGGCGGCGGCGGGGTGTCGGATGCCTTGTCCCAGCCGGATTCTTTGCTGAGCCAGTCGCGCACGTACTGCTTGTCGAAGGACGGCTGCGGCCCGCCGGGCGCCCAGAGGGCGGCGTCCCAGAAGCGCGAGGAATCCGGGGTGAGCACCTCGTCGGCCAGCACCAGGGTGCCGTCGGGGCGCAGGCCGAATTCGAATTTGGTGTCGGCCAGGATGATGCCGCGCTCGCGGGCCAGCTCCTCGGCCTTGGTGTAAACCGCCAGCGCGGCTTCCCGCACCCGCCCGGCCAGCTCCGCCCCGATTGAATCGGCCAGCGTCTCGAAGCTGATGTTTTCGTCATGCTCGCCCAGCTCGGCCTTGGTGGACGGGGTGAAGATGGCTTCGGGGAGCCGGGAGCCGTCGGTGAGCCCGTCCGGCAGCGGGATGCCGCACACCGTCTTGGCCTGCCGGTATTCGGCCAAGCCGGAGCCGGTGAGGTAGCCGCGCACAATGGCCTCCACCGGCACCATCTGGAGCTCTTCCACGATCACGCCGCGCCCGGCGAACTCGGCGGGCACATAGGCGGAAAGCACATGGTTCGCCACCACGTCGGAAAGCTGCTCGAACCACCACAGCGAAAGCTGGGTGAGCACCTTGCCCTTGTCGGGGATCGGGGTGTCGAGCACAAAGTCGAACGCGGAAATGTTGTCCGTCGCCACCATGAGGATTTCCCCAGGGCCATACCGGTACAGCCGGCGCACCTTGCCGGAGTGGATGAGTTCCAAATCAGTCATGCCCGCATTCTATGGGTATGGGTTGGCGGCCGGGTATCGAAGCATCTCGCCGCCGCCGGAGGCTTTCGGGGAATACTCTGCCGGGAGTGGAGTCGCGGATGTGCGCAGGTGGGTCTGCGGAATCGCAGGATCACACGTTGAAGCGGAATTCGACGACGTCGCCGTCTTGCACCACGTAGTCTTTGCCCTCAATGCGGACTTTGCCGGCGGCGCGGGCCTCGGACATGCCGCCGAGGCGAACCAGGTCGGCGTAAGCGACCACCTCGGCCTTGATGAAGCCTTTCTGGAAATCGGTGTGGATTACCCCGGCCGCCTCGGGGGCCGTCCAGCCTTTGTGGATTGTCCAGGCGCGGGATTCCTTCGGGCCGGCCGTGAGGAAACTCTGCAGGCCCAGGGTGTCATAGCCCACCCGGGCGAGCGCGTCCAGGCCGGATTCGGCGATGCCCATCTCGGTAAGGAACTCCTTGGCCTCATCCGGCTCCAAATCCACCAGCTCGGATTCGATTTTCGCGTCCAGGAAGATGGCCTCGGCGGGGGCGACCACCTCGCGCAGCCTGGCTTTGAACGCCTCGTCGGCCAGATCGCCGGAGTCGCAGTTGAAGACGTAGAGGTACGGCTTGGCCGTCAGCAGGAACAGGTCACGCAATTCGGCGGTGTCGAGCCCGGCCTGGTAGACGCCCTGGCCGGAATCCAGCACCTGCTGGGCAGCGAGCATGGCCTGCAGATATGGCTGCCGCTCCTTCTTGATTCGGGCTTCTTTCTCTACTTTCGGCAGCGCCTTCTCGATGGTCTGCAGGTCGGCGAGGATCAGCTCGGTGCGAATGGTTTCGATGTCGTTGCCGGGGTTGACGCCGCCGTCCACATGCGTCACGTCCGGGTCATTGAACACCCTTGTCACCTGGCAAATCGCGTCGGATTCGCGGATGTGGGAAAGGAAGGCGTTGCCCATCCCCTCGCCTTGCGAAGCGCCTTTCACGATGCCGGCGATGTCCACGAACTCCACGGTGGCCTCGACGATACGCGCCGAATGGAACATGTCGGAGAGCACCTGCAGCCGGGCGTCCGGCACCCCGACGACCCCATGGTTCGGCTCGATCGTCGCGAACGGGTAATTGGCGGCCAGCACGTTGTTGCGGGTGAGGGCGTTGAACAGGGTGGACTTGCCCGCGTTGGGCAGGCCGACGATTCCGATGGTGAGTGCCACGGCCTCAGCCTAGCCCAGTGTTCTGGCCGCCCGCCGTCTGCGGGAATGTCAAGGCAGCGGCCAGGGCAGTTCCATACCGTCCAGCGCCCGGCGGCAGGGGCAGGTGGCGGTGTCGTCGGGCTCGGCGGCGGGCAGCCGCCCGATGACGTCGGCCAGCAAGTGCTTGAGCCGGGCGATGTTCGAGGAGAAGACACGCATCACCTGCTCGTGGGTGACGGGCTCCTGGCCGTCCACCCCGGCGTCGTGGTCGGTGACCATCGAGACGGTGGCGTAGCACAGCCCCAGCTCGCGGGCGACGACCGCCTCGGGCATGCCGGTCATCCCGACGATCGCGCCGCCGGCGGCCTGGTTCGCCAAAGACTCGGCCTTGGTGGAAAAGCGCGGCCCGTTGATGACGACCATCACCCCGCCGTCCACCGCGTCCGAGCCGGCCAGCAGCGCCTGGCGCAGCCGAGGGCAGTACGGCTCGGCGAACTGCGCGTGGATCACTTTGCCGGAGCCCTCGTAGATGGAATGGGCGCGGCCGTAGGTGCGGTCGATGATCTGGTCGGGGACGACGAACGTGCCAGGGTGAAGCTCGGGACGCAGCGATCCGACGGCGCAGGGGCCCAGCACCCGGCGCACGCCGACGCTGCGCAGCGCCCATAGGTTGGCCCGGTAATTCAGCTTGTGCGGCTCGTATTCGTGGTGGCGGCCATGGCGCGGCAGAAACGCCACCGGCACCCCGGAAACCTCCCCCACGCTCACCGGCGCGCTCGGCGGCCCGAACGGGGTTTCCACCTCCAAGTCGACCACGTCTGCCCGGTCTTCCCCACCGATGAACTCGTAAAACCCAGATCCGCCGATTACGCCAATCTCCGCTTTGGCCATTTCGCCTCCCGCCTTCGCGTGTCACGCCGCACGCTTCGTGGCCATCCTAATGAATGGCTACGTCCGCAGATTCACGAACCCGCGACGATGACCACTTCGTGTCAGCTTTCAGCTTCCCATCGGGTTCGCGTCAGGTTCTTAGTTGGTGGGTGCCGTTGGGGGTGGTTTGGAATTTTTGGCCCCAGCCGGTGGTCCATTGGTATATGCCGGGGTGGGGTTGTCCGAGTTTCCAGCCTTTGGCGTGGGTT
>JAISTI010000156.1 GCA_031272685.1 Propionibacteriaceae bacterium
AACCCACGCCAAAGGCTGGAAACTCGGACAACCCCACCCCGGCATATACCAATGGACCACCGGCTGGGGCCAAAAATTCCAAACCACCCCCAACGGCACCCACCAACTAAGAACCTGACAGAAACCTTGCCGCGCAGTCTTTCGTTCAGGCAATCTCGCATAATCTAGTGCGAATCGTCGGAGCGGCAACGCGGGAAAAAAATCCTTTTTGACCTCGGAAGCAGAGTAGAGGAAAACGCCGTTTACACCGCCAGACCCCCAACCCACCGTTATTGGGATACTCCCCGGATTGGCACGCCGGTGTACGAGCCGGAGTATGTGAAGTCTCCGCCGAGCCCAGTTATGGGCGTTGGAGACACTTGGCTGGTGGACGCGCGGCTGTTGCGGCGGAACAGGTTGGGGAAAAGCGAACCAACACCTAGTAGGGTGGGGGCGTGAGCCGCACCACTCGAATCGCGCTGGTCTTTGGCGGAGTGTCCGCCGAACACGAGATTTCCTGTGTGACGGCCGGGGGCATCTTTCGGGCGATTGACCGCTCCAAGTTCACCCCGGTGGGCGTGGGGATCACCAAGAGCGGGCGTTGGGTGCGCGTCAGTGACGCTGAGCTGGCATCCTTCGAGCTTTCCAGCGGGCAGTTGCCGTACGTAGGCGAAAACCACCCCGACGCGATGCTGCTGCGCACCGCCGCCGGGGTGGAGCTGGTTACCCGCGAAGGGGACGGTCTGAGCGAGGTGCTTGACATCGACGCCGCCTTCCCCGTGCTGCACGGGCCTTTTGGAGAAGACGGCACCATCCAAGGCCTGTTCGAGATGCTCGATTTGCCGTACGTGGGCGCGGGCGTGGCGTCATCGGCGATGAGTATGGACAAAGACATCACCAAGAAGCTGCTGTCCGAGGCGGGCTTCGAGGTGGCCAAATGGGTGCTGGTGACGAGACGCCGCTGGGAATTCGAGCGCGAGAAAGTCACGGGCGAAGTGTCCGCCCTCGGCCTGCCGGTCTTCGTCAAGCCCGCCCGCTCCGGATCATCGGTCGGCGTCAGCCGGGTCACCGACCTCGCCGAGCTGCCCGCCGCAATCGCCAAAGCCCAAGCCCAAGATCCGAAAGTGATTGTCGAAGAAGGCATCCTGGGCGCGCGCGAAGTCGAAATCGGCGTCATCGGCGGCCGCGGCCTGAACCCGCCGCGCGCCAGTTGCCCAGGCGAGATCGTCGTAGCGGGAAACGAGGGGTTCTACGACTACGACGCGAAATACCGCGGCGTGGATTTCGTCTCCCTGAAAGCGCCCGCCGAGGTTAGCCAAGAGCTGGCCAAGCGGCTGCGGCAGGTGGCCGTCGGGGTGTTCGAGACGATGCTCGTCGAAGGGCTGGCGCGCGTGGACACCTTCGTGGTGGGGGAGCGGATTGTCGTGAACGAGTTGAACACCATGCCCGGCTTCACTTCCGGCTCGCTCTTCCCGGTGGTTTGGGGGGTTTCCGGCCTGCCCTACACCGAGCTAATCACTGAACTGGTCACCCTCGCCCTCGGACGCCCGCTGCGGCTGCGCTGACGGCCAGCAGACGGCGAGTTCACACCCAGCCTGGGGGCACGGCGTATCCTTGGGCGCATGGATGCTATCTCAACTGTCCCCCTGCCCAAGAACGAGCCGGTCTACACCTACGCCCCCGGCACCAAAGAGCGCGCCGAGATCGAAGCCGCCCTCGCCGCCGCCTACAACCAAGGCCCCATTGAGCTGACCGGGAGCTATGGCGCCCAGCGCCGCCCCGGCTCCGGCCACGAAATCCAAGTCACCATGCCCAGCGAGCACTCGCACGTCTTGGGCGTGCTGCACCAGAGCACCGCCTCCGACACCCAGCAGGCCATCGAGGCCGCCCTCGCGGTCGCCCCCGAATGGGCGAACACTTCCATCGACGACCGGGCCGCCATCTTCCTGCGCGCCGCCGAGCTGATCACCGGCCCCTACCGCGCCAAGATCAACGCCGCCACCATGCTGGGCCAGGGCAAGACGGTGCAGCAAGCGGAAATCGACTCCGCCTGCGAGCTGGCCGATTTCCTGCGCTTCAACGCCGCCTACGCCCGGCAGCTTTACGCCGAGCAGCCGCAAAGCTCGCCCACCGTCTGGAACCGGCTGGATTACCGCCCGCTCGACGGCTTCGTCTACGCCATCACGCCCTTCAACTTCACCGCCATTGCCGGCAACCTGCCCAGCTCCCCGGCGCTGATGGGCAACGTGTGCATCTGGAAGCCGTCCACCACGCAGCAGTTCGCCGCCCAAGTGTTTGTGGACATCCTCGAAGAGGCGGGGCTGCCCGCCGGCGTCATCAACTGCCTGCCGGGCCACGGCCGCGAAATCTCCGACGTCGCGCTCGCGCACGAATCTTTGGCCGGCATCCACTTCACCGGCTCCACCCGCACCTTCCAAAGCATCTGGGCGGAAATCGGGACGAACATTTCCCGCTACCGCGCCTACCCGCGCCTCGTCGGCGAAACCGGCGGCAAAGACTTCGTCCTGGCCCACCCGTCCGCCGATCCGCAGGCGCTGGTGGTGGCCCTGGTGCGCGGCTCCTTCGAATACACCGGCCAGAAATGCTCGGCCGCCTCGCGCACCTACATCGCCAAGAGCGTGTGGGACAAGATCAAAGACCAGCTCATCGCCGAAACCGAGGCCATCAAGGTGGGGGACGTGCGCGACCTGAGCTGCCTGACGTCCGCGCTGATCGACGAGCGCGCCTACGACAAGCTGGTCGCCGCCATCGAGAAAGCCCGCTCCGAGGCCGAAATCCTCGCCGGCGGCACCTACGACCGCTCTGTCGGTTGGTACGTGCGCCCCACCTTGGCCAAGTCGGACGATCCGGGCAACGACATCTTCACCACCGAGTTCTTCGGCCCGCTGCTCGGGATCTACGTGTACGACGACCACCGCTACGGCGAAGTCATCAAGATGATCGACACTTCCGCGAAGTACGCGCTCACTGGATCGGTGATCGCCAATGACCGGCAGGCCATCGACCAGGCGGCTATCGGGCTG
>JAISTI010000199.1 GCA_031272685.1 Propionibacteriaceae bacterium
GAGAAGTCTTTGATGTTGTCGGGGTTCTTCTTGGCGATTTCGGCCACTGCGGAGTTGAACTCGTCGAGGGTGGTGGGGACGGACACGCCAGCCTTCTCCCAGACGTCCTTGCGGTAGAACATGTAGCGTGAGCCGAAATAGTAGGGCAGGGTGTAGTTCTTGCCGTCCACCTTGCCGACTTCGACGAACTACTGCAGCAGCTTGTCGCCGCCGAGTTCGGTGTACATGTCGGAGATGTCGGCGAAGGCGCCCACGTTGGTGAACGTCGGCGACTGGGTGTTGCCCACCTCGACCACGTCGGGGGTGTTGGCGGAATCCGGCAGGGCGGTGGTCAGCTTGGCCACCAGGTCGCCCCAAGACTGCTCTTCGATGGTGAGGGTGCCGCCGGTGTTGGCGTTGTAGGTGGTCTTGAGGTATTCGCGCAGGGCGTCCGGGGTGTCGCCGCCGGCCAGCCAGAGGGTGATGTCCTGCCCGGACGTGGTTTCGGCGGTTGCCGTGTTGTCGGCGGGGGCAGTGGTCTCCGCCGTGGTTGTGTTGGTGGGGGTTTCCGACCCGCAGGCCGAGAGCATCAAGGCGCCGGCGGTTGCTAGGGCCGCCGCGGCCAGTATGCGTTTCATGGTTTTCCTTTCTTTGCGGCGTCAGTAGACGCCCAGTTGGGTGCGCAGAACGAGTGCCGCGGCCCCGAGCAGGACCGCGTCCCCGCCAAGCGTGGATTGCCGAAGCTGTACCGGACGGCGTGACTCGATTCCGGTGCGCTCCAAGACCAGGTCTTGGGCGGCTTCGAGGAAGGCGCCGGTGACCAGGTCTTCTGGACCGCCGACGACGACATCGACGAGGTCCAACATGCCGATGATTGGCGAGAGCGCCATTCCGAGGCGCCGGCCAGCTTCGGCAAGAATCTGTTCCCGGCTTTCCGGGCCAGATTCAAATCTCTTGGAGAGCGCGGATACCGAGATCCACGTCTCCAGGCAGCCCCGTTTTCCGCAGGGGCAGGGTTCGCCGTTGTGCTCGATGACCACATGGCCGATTTCGCCGGCCGCCCCCGAGGAGCCGGTGATGGTGACGCCGTCCAGCAGCAGCCCGGCGCCGACGCCGCGGGCGAGCTGCACGCGGATCAGGTCGGCGGCGCCGCCGGCGAAGCGCCATTCGGCCAAGGCGGCGAGGTTCGCGTCGTTTTCCACATCCACCGGCAGGCCGGAGCCTTGGGCCAGCTCGGCCGCCAGGTCGAGGAAATGCCAGTCGAGGTTGGCGGCGGTGACCAGCGAGCCTTCGACGGTGCCGGGGGTGCCGACGCCCACGCCGAGCACCGGCGCTTTGGCGGATTTCGCCAGTTGGCGCACCAGGCTTTTCACTTCGCCGAGGGCGGCTTCGCCCTTGCTGACCGGGCTTTCCACCCGGTCAAGCTGTTTGCCGGCCAGCGAGTAGATGGCGCCGGACAGGGTGGTTTCGCCGGAGAGGTCGACGGCCAGGATGGCGCGGGATTCGGTGGCGACTTGCAGCCGGGTGGCGCGCTTGCCGGGGCGGATTTCGTTGGACGCGCCGGTTTCCACCAACAGGCCGCTGGCGATCAGTTCGGCGACGAGGTCGGAGATGGTCACCCGGGTCAGGCCGGTGAGCCGGGCGAGGTCGGCGCGGGAGAGGCCGGGGTTGGCGTACAGGGTGCGGATGACGAGCGCGAGGTTTTGCTGGCGGCCATCCTGCGGGCGGAAGGCGCTGCGGGCGGAGCTGTTCGCGCCCGCGGGGGCGGTTTCGGCGGAGGGATTCTGAATGACCACGATTGGAAGTAAACCTTACTAACTAATCGGTGTCAAGAAGGTTCCCTCCTCCGTTATCAGATCGTTATGAAAGCACGTCCAGCCGCTGCCACGCGGGAAGGTTCGCGTACATGTCTTGGTAGTACGCGGCCAACTCCAGCTTGGAAGCGGCCGCCGCGTCCAGGATTACCGTCGCCTTGGGATGCAGCTGCAGCACCGAGCCGGGGCACATGGCGGAGATTGGGCCTTCCACTACGGCTTTTACCGCGTCAGCCTTGGCGGCGCCGGCGGCGAGCAGCACGCAATGCCGGGCGTCCATGATGGTGCCGAGCCCCTGGGTGAGGCAGTGCTGCGGCACTTGCTCGGGGCTTTCGAAGAACCGGGCGTTGTCGCGGCGGGTCTGCGGGGTGAGCGTCTTGATGCGGGTGCGCGAGCTGAGCGAAGAGGTGGGCTCGTTGAAGCCGATGTGGCCGTTGGAGCCGATGCCGAGCAGTTGCACGTCCACCCCGCCGGCGTCTTTGATTTCCTGCTCGTAATCGCGGGCGGCGCGCTGCAGGTCGGCGGCGAAGCCGTCGGGCACGTGCACCCGGTCGGGCCGGATGCCGAGCGGCTCGGCGACCGTCCGGCGGATCACCTCGCGGTAGCTTTCCGGGTGCCCTTCGGGCAGGCCGACGTATTCGTCCAAGGCGAACACCGACGCCTGGCTGAGATCGAGTTTTCCGGCCCGCACCCATTCAGCGAGCGCCGCATAGGTGGCCAGCGGGGACGAGCCCGTCGCCACCCCGAGCACCAAGTTCTTGCCGGCTTGCTGCACCGCATGGGCCACCTTGGCCACCTTGGCGGCCGCGTAGGCCCCTACTTCGGCGTCGTCGCGCCCGATAATCACGTCCATTGCATCCTCCAGTGATTGTAAGCAACCCTAACATATTCGCGGGCGGGCCACCCCCTGGGCTGGCCGGCCGTGGTGGGGGGCTCAGGCGATGAGGTCGGCGTAGTCGGGGTTTTTCTTGAACCAGTGGACGACGAACGGGCACAACGGCCACACGCGCAGGCCGCGGGCGCGGATGTCGTCCATGGCCTGCTGCACCAGCCGCCCGGCGATGCCCTGCCCTTCGAAGGCGGGGTCGGTTTCGGTGTGGTCGAAAATCGCGATGCCGTTGTTGTCGACGAAATGGGTGAGCGCGACGCGCTTGCCGTCAATCGAGATCTCGTAGCAGCTGTCTGCCTCGTTCAGTTTGAATTCTTCAGCCATTTCCCTCTCCTTAGGTGGATGCGCCATGCGCCGCAGGAGGCGGCGCGGGCGGTTTAGTTATTCCCCGTCAATCGCAGAGTCTAGTTGCAGCGTGCGCGGCGGGGCCGGGTCGCCGCAGCGGCGGCGGGTGACGAGCACGTCGCACTTGGCGTGCTCGACGATCTGGTCGGTGACGGAGCCGAGCAGCAGCCCGGAGAAGCCTCCCGAGCCGCGGGTGCCGACGACGATCAGCTCGGAATCCTCCGAGGCTTTGATGAGCTCGCGCCCGGCGGCCCCGTGTGGAACTTCGACGCGCACCTCGACTTGCGGGTATTCGTCGAGCAGCCCGGCGATCTGGGATTCCAGCTGCTCGCTGACGGCGGCGGCGAATTCTTCCACCGGCGGCACGTAGCCGGGACTCCAGGTTTTCGGCCGCGGCGCGTTGGAGATGGACCAGGCGCGGATGACCCGCACCGGCAGCCCCAGCCGGCTTCCCAGCGACAGGCCCTTGCGCAGGGCCTCAAGCGCGAAATCAGAACCGTCGAACCCGACGGTTATCGGCAGTTCGCTCATACCTCCACCCTAAGCCAACCCCGCGCCGGCGCGCTACCCGTTCGGCTGGACTCGGCCAGGTGGCACCGGTTCGGGCGGCGATGGCAATCAACTTGAGAAAATCTGATAATCTGATTTCATGTTGACGCCCACCCGCCTGACGGCCACCGAGGCCAGCCGGAATTTTGCGGCGGTGGTCGAGCGGGCCAGCCGGGGGGAGCGGTTCACCGTGGTGAAAAATGGGCAGGTGGTGGCGCAGATCGCCCCGCCGGATGCGGCGGCCCCGAACGGCGCGGCGCTGAGTGAGTATTTCGCCGCCTGGAGCGGTGGCGCCTTCGACGAGCAGGCGGCCGCGGCCGTGGCTGGGCTGCGCGGCGGGGGCAATCGCGATTTCGAGAGGTTGGCGTGGGCCGGCGATTACTCCTAGACACCGGCGTAATCATCGCCATCGAGCGCGGCAGGCTGGATCCCGCCGCGGTTTTCCAGCCGGACGATTCGGTGGCGCTTTCCGTCTTTTCCACCGTCGAGCTGCGGGTGGGGCTGTTCCTGGCCAAGCCCGAATACCAGCCGCGGTTGGCGGCTTTCCTGGATGGGGTATTCGAGGTGGTGGAAACCCTCCTTTACGACCAAGAGGTAAGCCGGCACCACACCCGGCTGCTGGCATGGGCGGCGGCGAACGGCCGCACCAAGTCGGCTATGGATTTGCTGATAGCCGCCACCGCCGCGGCCACCGGCAGGACGCTCGTCACCACCGACAAGAAGGCGCAGTTCGGGGAGCTGCCCGGAGTGGAAGCGGAGCTGGTCGCGGTGTGAGCCGGCCGTAAGCGGGCGCTAGCGGGCGCCGGCGAAAAACTCGTCGGCGAAGGTCAGGGCGGCGGCGATGGCCATGTGCATGTCGAGGTACTTGTAGGAGCCGAGGCGGCCGCCGAAGTGCACATCCGGCTCGGCGGCGGCCAGCTCCCGGTAGGATTCCAGCCGCTCGTGGTCGGCGGGGGTGAGCACGGGATAGTATGGCTCGTCGTCGTCTTGGGCGAAGCGGGAATACTCGCGGGTGATTATCGTGGCCCCTTCGGGGTATTCGCGCTCGGGGTTGAAGTGGCGGTATTCCAAGATGCGGGTGTAGGGCGTGGACTCGTCGGCGTAGTTCATCACCGCCGTGCCCTGGAAATCGGTGATGGGCAGCCGCTCGGTTTCGAAATCGAGGGTGCGCCAGGAGAGCCGCCCGGCGGCGTAGCCGAAGTAGCGGTCGATGGGGCCGGTGTAGACGATCGGCAGCTGGCCGACGGCCGATTTGGACACCGGGCTGGAATCGTCGAGGAAGTCGGTGTCGAGGGTGAGTTCGATGTTGGGGTGGTCGGCCATCCGGGTGAGCCAGGCGGTGTAGCCGTCGGCCGGCAGGCCTTCGTAGGTGTCGGCGAAGTAGCGGTTGTTGTAGTTGTAGCGCACCGGCAGCCGGGAGATGATGCCGGGGGAAAGCTCGCGGGGATAGGTCTGCCACTGTTTGGCGGTGTAGCCCTTGATGAACGCCTCGTAGAGCGGCCGCCCAATAAGGGAAATCGCCTTGTCTTCGAGGTTCATCGGGTGCCCGGAAACCTCGGCGGCCTGTTCGGCCACCCATTCGGCGGCCTGCAGCGGGGTGAGGGCGGCGCGCAGGTATTGGTTGATGGTGCCGAGGTTTATCGGCATCGGGAAGACTTCCCCGTGGTGTGTGGTGTAGACCCGGTGCTGGTAGCTGGTGAAGGAGGTGAAGCGGTTGGCGTATTCCCAGACCCGCTCGTTGGAGGTGTGGAAGAAATGCGAGCCGTATTTGTGCACCTCGATGCCGGTGGCGGGGTCGAATTCCGAGTAGGCGTTGCCGCCCAAATGGGGCCGTCTTTCCAGGATGCGCACTTTCATGCCGCGCTCGGCGCAGCGCTCGGCCACCGTGAGCCCATACAGCCCGGAGCCGACGACCAGGATGTCTGTCATGGGCCTCATCCTCCCACAGCGGCGGCGGTATCAGGATGGGGCGCGCGCCCCGGCCCGCGCGTTTCGCCGCTGCAGGCGCGGCGCGTTTCCGCCATGTCATATAGTTGGATGCGATTTCACGAAGACAGGAGAACTGATGGCCGAGCCAGCGCGCATCAAGATCTTGGTAGCCACCCACAAGCCCGCCTACGTGCCCGAAAATCCCCTGTTCGAGCTGGTGCAGTCTGGCACCGCGGACGCCGACGAGG
>JAISTI010000226.1 GCA_031272685.1 Propionibacteriaceae bacterium
CGCAGCACGGTCAGCATAGCGAGCGAGCCCTTAAGGGTGGCGGCGAGCGGCCGGTCCTCGGTCTCGCTGCCGAACCCCAGCACGTCGGCGGCCACGTCGCCGACCGACCTGAGATCGACGGAGTCCTCGCCCAGGCCGGGCAGCACCCGTTCGATATAGCTCAGGAAGCGGGTGCTCGGGCCGATGACGAGGATGCCGCCGTTCTCGAAGCGGCGGCGGTTGGAATAGAGCAGGTAGGCGGCGCGGTGCAGGGCCACCACCGTCTTGCCGGTGCCCGGCCCGCCGGAGATGGTGGTGACGCCGCGGTAGTCGGCGCGGATCGCCTCGTCTTGCTCGGCTTGGATGGTGGCGACGATGTCGCGCATCTGCGGGCCGCGCGAGCGGGTGAGGGCGGCCATCAGCGCGCCTTCGCCGATGACGGGCAGGTCTTTGCCGGCTTCGGCGTCGAGCAGGTCGTCTTCGATGCCCACCACCTGCTGGCCTCTGGTGCGCAGCACCCGGCGGCGGGCCACCCCCATCGGTTTGGCGGAGGTGGCGCGGTAGAACGGCTCGGCGGCGCGGGCGCGCCAGTCGATCACCAGCGGCTCGTAGTCTTCGTCCCGTACCCCGATGCGGCCGATGTATTGGACGTCGCTGTCGGCCAAATCCAGCCGCCCGAACACCAGCCCCTCGTGCTCGGATTCGAGCAGGTTCAGCCGTTTGGCGGCCTGGAACGCGAAGGCGTCGCGCTCGAAAAGCGCCGTGTAGTCTTCCTCGCGCACATAGCTTTCGCGGTCGGATTGGTAGATTTCCAGCCCCAGCCGGGTGGCGGATTTCGCCGAGCGCGTGGCCGTCGCCAAGTACTTGTAGACGAGGTCGACGTGGGCCTGCTCGTGGGCAAGCTCACTCTCGACGATGCCATGCGGTTCTGCGCTCACGGATCCCTCTCTGACGCGGATGCTGGCCGAAAAGGCCGAAGTTCCATGTTACCCGCCCGCCGCAATAGAGTAAAGGGAGGCCCGGGACGGGTGGTGGGGGAGCTAAGAGTTGTCTGACTGCCTATCTCCGTTGCCTGCCCGCCCCGGGCTGCTTGGGTGTCACCCCGGGCTGCCGGCTGGTCGTCTCGTGCTTGACCGGGGTCTTTGCGCTATTTGACTGTGATGGTCTCTTGATGGTTTTTCACGGTTTTGGCGCTGGCGTTGGTGCCGAATTTGATGGTGATGATGGTTCTAGCGCTTTCGAGTGTGCCTATACACACATCTATACCGAGTGTGGTAGCCTTGTGCCTATGTTGAGTGTTGCCGAAGCTGCCGAGGTACGAGGAGTGAGCCCTCGTCGTGTCCGGCAGTTGATTTCGGCAGGGAGCATCCCGGCCCGGCGGGTCGGCTCAACATGGGTGGTGGACGAATCCGCGGCCGATCTGCCGCCGGTGGTTCGGCGGCCGCTGTCGTCCCGATCGGCTTGGGGGTTGGCTGTTGGGGTGGATGCGGCCGACTGGCTGTCGTCCCAGGAAAAGTGGCGGCTAAAGAAAAGGCTCGCAGGGTTGCGAGGGCTACCGAATCGGCTGGCAGTTTTTCGTTCTTGGATGCGCGGGCGGGGGTTGGCGCAGCGATTTCGCGCCCCTGACCCGGAGCCTCTACTCACTGACGAGCGGGTGGTGCCCAGCGGCATCAGCGATGTGCGTGCGAACATGTGGGCGGGCGGCGAATATGAAGTTTACTTGCAGCCCGGCCAAGCGAAGGGAGTGCTACGAGATCATCTCCTTGCTCCTCATCCGGGTGGAAATGTCCTCATCCGGCAGGCCCTTGTGCGGCTAGACGTGGCCTCGCCGGTGTTGGTGGCCGCCGACTTGGCCGACCATGTCGGGGAGCGCGAGCAGCGGCGTGCCTTGGAGCTGCTAGATGAGGTGATCCAATGATTGCGCTTCCAAAGGTGACAGCCCAACAGCAGGTGTTGTGGGAGGCCTTGTTCCAGGTGTATTCGGCGATGCCGGAGGGGTGGACGCTTATCGGTGGGCAGATGGTGCAGCTTCACTGCGTGGAGCGGGGCGCAACTGGTTCCCGGCAGACGTTTGACGCCGACACCGTAGTGGACATCCGGGCTGACAAGAACAGCCTGACGACATTCACTGACGCGCTCTACAGCATTGGATTCCGCTCTGCAGGAGTTTCTATGGAAGGGCACGAGCATCGCTGGGTATTGAGCGGAGCCCAGGTGGACGTCCTGGTTGCCGGTGGGCTAGGGCCGCGATTGGAACGCGCGGCGAAAACGGTCACCGGCAGCACCACGCTGGCAACCCCTGGCGCGCAACAGGCTTTGGATCGAACCGAAGTAGTTGCCGTACGGTGCGGCGAATCAACCGGGCATATTCGCCGCCCCAGCCTTCTGGGAGCACTGGTGGTAAAAGCGGCGGCCTGGCAAGCCAAGGGGGCCACGGCCCGGCACCTGGCCGACATGGCAACTCTAGCCAAGCTCGCCAAGCCCAGCGACCGGCTGGCCGAGTTGGCAACACCCAGGGACAAGCACTATCTTCGGCTGGCATTCGCCAACGCCGTGAAGCATCGTCCGATTGCGGCTGATGATGATGCCATGGCAGCGCTCCGAGCCCTCGACCGCGCCCTCGGTACGGACGTCATCCAAGCCTGGTAATAACTGTTGTCCCGACTGCGCGGCTCGCCAGGAGTCGGCTCCCACAAAGGGAGGCCCGGGACGGGTGGTGGGGGAGCTAAGAGTTGTCTGACTGCCTATCTCCGTTGCCTGCCCGCCCCGGGCTGCTTGGGTGTCGCCCCGGGCTGCCGGCTGGTCGTCTCATGCTTGACCGGGGTTCTTTGCGCTATTTGACTGTCACTGTCTTTTTGACGCTCTTGGTGCCTGCTTTGATGGTGATGGTGGTTTTGCCTTTCTTTTTGGCGGTGATTTTGCCGGCTTTGTCGATGGTGGCGATGGTGGGTT
>JAISTI010000163.1 GCA_031272685.1 Propionibacteriaceae bacterium
ACGGTGGCTTGAATTTCGACGGTGTCCTCGGCGCCGAGCCCGGAGACGTTGATGGCGGTGATTTTCACTTCCAGCGGCAGCGGGTCGGCGTCCCCGCCGGCGAGCGCCGCCGTCGGAAAGCCGGCCGCAGCCAGCGAGGCCAAGGCGGCGGCCATCGCGGCCAACAGCACCCGGCATCTCACCTTCCCATCCTAACTGGAATCACTTTGGCCACCCGCTAGCCCATGCCCCCGGCAAGCCGGGATAGAGTTTGCCCGTGCTTTCTTTGACCCAGCGGCAGCGCCAGGCCCTCGACCAGGCGCGGCTCTCCGACCCGCAGGTGCGGCAGTTGGCGGCCGCCTTCAAAGCGGCCGGATACGAGCTGTACCTGGTGGGCGGGTCGGTGCGCGACGCCGTCATGGGGCGGCTGGGCAACGACCTCGATTTCACCACCGATGCCCGGCCGGAAGCCATCGAGAAATTGCTCTCCCCCATCGCCGCCGCCATCTGGGATGTCGGGCGGGCGTTCGGCACTATCGCTGGGAAGCTGGACAACGTCACCGTCGAAATCACCACTTTCCGGGCGGACATCTACACCAGCGAATCGCGCAAGCCGGAGGTTGTCTTCGGCGACCACCTTGGCGGCGACCTGATCCGCCGGGATTTCACCGTCAACGCCATGGCCCTCGACATGGACACCGGCGAGCTGCTCGACCCGTTCAACGGGCTGGCCGACATCGAGCTGGCCGCCATCCGCACCCCGGCCGCGCCCGAGCTTTCTTTCTCCGACGACCCGCTGCGGATGCTGCGCGCCGCCCGCTTCACCTCGCAATTGAATTTCCTGCCCGACCCGGAGGTGGTGCGGGCGATGGCGCGGCTGCGCGAACGCATCGAGATCGTCTCCGCCGAGCGCGTCCGCGACGAGCTGAGCAAACTGCTGCTCAGCCCCAACCCGCGCCTGGGGCTGAACCTGCTGGTGGAGACGGGCTTGGCGGACATCGTCATCCCGGAGCTGCCGGCGCTGGCGATGGAGGTGGACGAGCACCACCGCCACAAAGACGTCTTCGAACACTCCATCACCGTGCTGGAGCAGGCCATCGAGCTGGAGGGGCTGCGCGGCCACCAGCCCGACCTCGTGCTGCGGCTGGCGGCGCTGCTGCATGACATCGGCAAGCCCGCCACCCGGCGTTTCGAGCCGGGCGGAAAAGTCAGCTTCCTGATGCACGACGTGGTGGGCGCGCGCATCGCAAAAAACCGGCTGCAGGCGCTGCGCTACCCGAACGAGGTTATCGACGCCGTCGCCAAGCTGATCGAGCTGCATCTGCGCTTCTACGGCTACGCCGACCAAGACTGGACCGACTCCGCCGTCCGCCGCTACGTCCGCGACGCCGGAAGCCAGTTGGAGCGGCTGCACATCCTCACCCGCTCCGACGTCACCAGCCAAAACCGCATGAAGGTGGCCCGGCTGCGTTCCGCCTACGACCAGCTCGAATGGCGAATCGCCATGCTCGCCGAGCAGGAGGAACTCGACGCCATGCGCCCCGACCTGAACGGAGGCCAAATCATGGAGCTGCTGGGCATCCCGCCCGGGCCGGCCGTCGGCAAGGCGTACAAATACTTGCTGGATCGGCGCATCGAAGAAGGCCCGCTGGGTGAAGAAGCCGCCAAGGCGGCGCTGCTGGACTGGTGGAAGTCCCGCCAGCCTGACTAAGGGGCCAATCCCGGCGTAGACTTGCGCTGTTATGTCGATAAGGTTCCCCCGCCGCAACACAGACCCGGACTCGGTGCCGATGTTCGCGTCCTTGTACATCCGCAATTACCGGCTGTACTTCTGGGGCGGGCTGGTGTCCAACACCGGCACCTGGATGGCGCGGGTGGCACAAGACTGGCTGGTGCTGACCATCCTCACCAAAGGCGACTCGCTGTCCCTTGGTGTCACGACGGCGCTGCAATTCTTGCCGGTGGTGTTGCTAGCCGGACAGGCCGGCGCCGCGGCCGACCGCTACGACAAGCGCAAACTCTTGCAGGTGACCCAGACGTGCATGCTGACCACCGGACTGGCGCTCGCCATCCCGGTGCTGCTGAACGCCACGGCGGTGCCGCTGTGGTACGTCTTTATCCTGTCTTTCCTCACCGGCATCGCGGCGGCATTCGACGCCCCCGCCCGGCAGGCGTACGCGCCGGAGATGGTCCCCACCAAGCTCATCCCGAACGCCGTCGGCCTGAATACCACCTCTTTCAACGCCGCCCGGCTGATCGGCCCGGCCCTCTCCGGCATGATGATCGCCTGGTGGGGAGTGGGCTGGTCGCTGCTCATCAACGCCGTCAGCTTCGTGCCTGTCATCGTTGCACTGGCGCTGCAACGCCCCGGCGAGCTGCACCCGGCCAAGAAGATGGCCTCCCACAAGGGCGCGCTGCGCGACGGGCTGCGCTATGTCCGCAAACGCCCGCGCATCGTGCTGCTGCTGTTCACCATCTTCATGCTGGGCACCTTCGGCATGAACTTCCAGATCACCAACGCCCTCATGGCGACCGAAGAATTCCACCTGGCCTCCGACGGTTATGGCTTCATGGGCACCATCATGGCCATCGGTTCGCTTTCGGCCGGCCTGTGGGCCGCCAAGCGCTCCAAACCGCGGATGCGGCTGATAATGATCGCCATGGCCGGGTTCGGGGTGGCGGTCACCGGCCTGACCTTCGCCCCGAACGTCGTCGTCTACTCGCTGTTCTTGATCCCGGCGGGGCTTTTCTCCCTGACCGTGATGACGGCCTGCAACGCCTCGGTGCAGCTCGCCGTCGAACCAGAAATGCGCGGGCGGGTGATGGCGCTGTACATGGCGATTTTCATGGGCGGCACCCCGCTGGGCGCGCCGGTGCTCGGCTGGGTCGGCGAGGTGCTGGGGGCGCGCTGGACCCTCGCCGTCGGTTGCGTGTCGGCCTTCATCACCGTGGCGGTGGTGGTGGGCTATGTCGCCCGTTCCAAAGACTTCGACTGGCCGCACAAGGCCAAGACCGACGACCCGTCGTTTGACTACCTGAACCAGTCGGAGACCGAGCTGCAATGTCGTTAAATCGCGCAACCGGGGAATATCCACCCCAGTGGCTCCGTTGCCGCTCCCGAAAGGATAACGAGATGTCCCGGCACCCCCATCGGGACGTGTGGAAGGAATAATGAAGAGAAACCCCGCCATCCGGCTGCTGCTCTCGCTGCTCGCCGTCGCCCTGCTCGCCATCGGCCTCGCCCCGGCGGTCGCCCCCACCGGAGCGCACGCCGCCACCAAACCCCCGGTGAAAGTCAAACTGGACGCCAAGCCGTACACCACCGGCGGCGCGTTCCCCTACGACATCGCCGTCAGCCCGAAGAACGGCAACCTGTACGTGCTCGACCACGGCAAATCGCTGGTGAGCGTGCTGAACGCGAAAACCGGCAAGCAGATCGCGAAAATCAAGCTGACCAACGCCAAGATTGTCGAACCGAACGCCATCGTGGCGGTGGGTTCCAAGCTGTATGTGCTGGATGGCTACCGCGACCGCCTGTACATCATCTCCGCCACCAAGAACAAGGTGGTCGGCACGGTGAAGATCAATACCACCGCCAACTTCGACGAGCCGGAAACGCTGGTTGCCAGCCGTGACGGGAAATACCTCTATATTGGGGCGCATATCTCCAACCGCATCCTCGTCTTCGACATCGCCAAGAAGAAGGTGACCCACCGCTACGATATTTCCGCCGCCTTGAAGGCTTTCCCCGCAGACGCCGGGGTCACGGGCACGCAGGTCGTCGACATCGAAACCTCCGACAACGGGCGCTACCTGTACCTGTCGCTGATGACCACTTTCGCCGTCGACACCTTCTCATCGGTCGCGGTCTACGACACCAAAGCCAAGAAGGTGACCGCCGTGGAGAGCAGCGAAGAGCACCCGATCGGCGTGCCGAACACCGAGTTCTACGACCTGCTGAACGTCGGCGGCGACAAGGTCTACCGCTCGGTGAGCACCGAGACCACCGACGGCCATCCGTTCTACGTGGAGGTGCTCGACCTGTCCAACCCGAAGAAGATCAAGTCCGTAGACACCATCCCGATGCCGAAGAACAACATCCCCTACATGATGCTTTACTCGCACGGCTACGTCTTCGTCTCCAACCCGGACAACGACGGCTTCACCAAATACCTTCCCAGCCCGGACACCGTGCAGATCATCGACACCCACAAGAAGGGCAAGAAGGCGGTGGTCGGCTCCTTCCACTCCAAGACGTCCGAGCTGCTGGTGGGCGCGCTTTCCAAGAACGGCAAGACCGCCTACTTCATCAACGGCGGCTCACTCGATAAAGGCTGGAAGGGCCTGGTAACGGTGGCGCACTTCACCTTCTGAGGCGCGCCCTCCGAGGCGCACCTGAAAAAGGCAACCGCGGGCAGGGGCTCAGCTACTGGCTGAGCAACTGCTCGCGGACTTGCTTGCGCAGCACCTTGCCGAGCATCGACTTGGGGAACTCCGGCAGCGCCACCACCAGCCGGGGCACCTTATAGGCGGCCAGGCGTTCGCGGCAGAAGGCCCGCAGCTCGTCTTCGTCGATGCGCACCCCTTCGGCCATCACCACGGCGGCGGCGACCTTCTCGCCGCCCTTCTCCAGCGGCAGGCCGACGACAGCGGCGTCCACCACATTCGGGTGGGCGCGCAGCACCGCTTCCACCTCGGACGGCGAGACGTTGAAGCCGCCGGTGATGATCAGCTCTTTCACCCGGTCTACCAAGGTGACGAACCCGTCTTCGTCTTCTTCGACGAGGTCGCCGGTGCGCAGCCAGCCGCCGGGCAGCAGCGTGCGCTCCGTCTCGTCCGGGTTGTTCCAATACCCTTGGAAGACCTGCGGGCCTTTGATCAGCAGCTCGCCGCGCTCCCCGCGCTGAACCTGCGTCTGCGGGTCGTCGGGATCGACCACCTTCATCCAGGTGGACGGGAACGGGATGCCGATGGTGCCGGTGCGGCGGGTGGCGTAGAAGGGGTTGCCGGTGCAGATCGGGGAGGCTTCCGTCATGCCGTAGCCTTCCACCAGCAGGCCGCCGGAAATGCTCTCCCAGCGCT
>JAISTI010000206.1 GCA_031272685.1 Propionibacteriaceae bacterium
AACTGGTCGGCGTCCAGGGCTTTCGCAGCCAGCGTGCTCACCGCCTGGGACACAACCTGGTCGATTTGCTTCTCCAAGCCGGCGGCAAGAGCCTTCGCCGCATAGGTGGCGGCGGTCTCAGCCAGCGACACCTTGGCTGAGCCGTTAACAATGTTTTCCAAAGCCCCATAGGAGACAACGGTCTCATCCGGGCTATATCCCGCGGCGTGTGCCGGGGTGGTGGATAGGAGCCCGCCCAGCGGGAGGGCAAGTGACAGCACTAGTACAAGTGCGGTCTTGGATGGTTTCGACAGCATAGTTTTTCCCTCTGTTAGTCTCGTTTTCGGTCACGCGAGGGGGGCGAAGCCCGGCTCACACACCTGTTAATGAACGCAGGCAGCCCGGTAAATATTCCCAAGACCCCGCAAGGGGCTTCGAAGGCGGACAGCTTGCGCTGGCGATCCCAGCTACCTGGATGACATGGATAGGGCCGGCCGCGAGGTGGGCTGACAATGCCAGCCCCGCCAACCGCGACGGCGTGACCCCATGGGAGTGAACGGACTCCGCGCTATCGCCATATTTGATGGCTTTTCGGGGAGCTGGCCGATCGGGAAAACCGGCGAAAACGCTGCGGACGGGCGGGCGGCGCAATATGGTTTCCCCAGAAGTTCCAACGAGGAGGAAGCATGGATCTCGAAGACATCAAAGAAGGCGCGGAAGACCTGCTGGGCAAAGGCAAAGACTTGCTCGCCGGGCAAGCCGGCAATGCCGACGGCGCCATCGACGCGGTCGAGGACTTCCTGGACAACCAGACCGGGCACAAGTTCACCGAGCAGATCGACGGGGCGACCGACGCCGTCCGCCAGGCCCTCGGCGGGCAAGCCGACTGACCACCCGCAAGACGGTGGCAAACCCCGACGCCCTCTAGTGGCGCGGCCCCATCCGGGGACTGACCGCAAGACGGTGGCGAACCATCAAGGCCGCGGCGCCGACGGGGATCAGTAGCTTTCCCACTTCTTGGCGGGGCCGTCCATGGTGCCGAGGGCGTACGACTTGGATGCGGTGAACTTGGCCAGGCGCTCTTGGTGGTAGTTGCCGGAGTTGTCTTTGTAGGTGTAGGTGAAGTCGATTTCCATCGTCGCCGGCGCGGAATAGATGTGCGCCTCGGTGGTCTTGGTGTACAGGTCGTCCCAGGAAAAGCCGAGCCCGTCCGGGTCGATGGTGAGGGTGCCGGATCCGGAACCGCCGCCCACGCCGATGCCGCCATAGGTGGCGCTCACCTTCATGCGGCCGGTCTCGTCTTTCACGCTCAGGTGGCCGGCGAAGAGGATTTCATAGAACGAAAAGGAGCCCGTGTGGGTGGTGTCGGACGCGACGGTGCCGGCGTCGGCGGCGTCGGCCGCGTCGGCCGCGTCGGCCAACTGGCTCGCCCCGAGCCCGATGCCGCCAAGGGCGACCGCCAGCGCGAGCACGCCGCCCAATATCTTTACTCCGATTGGCATTTTCGTGGTTTCACTCATGCTGGCAACAACGCCAGCAGGCCGCTCGGTATTCCCGCGGGAGGCGTCAGCGGCCGCGGACGGCGCGGGCCATGCCCTTCATGCTGGGCATCGGGCCGCGGGGAACCGGCACCTTCGGGCGCATCGCGTCTAGGGCTTTCAGCCGGGATTTCGCCTCGCTGAGCTGCAGCTTGTCCACCTTCTTGGGCAGCTTCTTGATGAACTTCGCCAATTGCGCAAGCGGCACGCAGCCGTCGCCGTCGCCCATAATCACCGACGTGACGGGGACGCCATAGGCGACCTGCTCGTGCTTGCGCACCTCGGAGGCGAGCATCGGGCGCAGCCGCGCTGGAGAGCCCTCGCCGACGAGGACGATGCCCGCCGGGCCGACCACCCGGTGCAGCACATCCATCTGCTTGTTCCAGGAAATCGCCGGCTCGTACGCCCACTTCTTCTTGTTCAACTGTGTGAAAGCCACTTCGGCGGCGCCGGGCTGGCCGTCGAAACGGTTGTACATGGCTTTCTTGGCCCGCCACATCAACACATACAGATCGGCGGTGATGCCCAAGAACAGGCCGAAAATCGGGTAAACCCACCACGGGTTGAGGAAGAACGCCGTGCAACTGACCAGCACGAAAACCACGCCGAAGCCGATGCCGAGCCACTTGTACAGCTCTTTGTCGTGCTCTTTGGTGATCTTGTAGGTTTCGCGCAGTTGGCGGACGAAACCCCAGTCTTTGGGGTCGTTGGACGTCTTCTTCGCCAGCTTCGCGGCCTTGCGCTCCGCTTTCTGCTTTGCCGCCAGTTCCTTCGCTGCTTCGCTTGCCATATCTCCGTCACTTCGGTGTTCACGGTGAACGGGCTGTTGCTGGTGGGGCCGAGCGCGCCCGCCCGGCGGATCAGCTCGGTGAGGTCGATTTGCAGCGTGACGTTCGCGCCGTCGACGCTGAAAATGCCCGGCAGGCTCACCAGCGCCGGGGAGGCGCTCTCAGCGGGAGCGGGCGGCGCGGGCGGGGCGGGGGGAGTGGGACTTGCACTGGCGGCGCCGCGCGCGGCCACCGC
>JAISTI010000219.1 GCA_031272685.1 Propionibacteriaceae bacterium
TGCTGCTGCGCCCAAAGCTGGACGTGAGCCGCTGGACGTGGCTGCCGCTGCTGTCCGGCATGGCGGTGGCGGCCGCGATCCGCGAGCGGACCGGCCTGGAGGCCAAGCTGAAATGGCCCAACGACGTGCTCGTCCACGGCAAGAAGATTTGCGGCATCCTCGTCGAGGCGGTCGATAATGGCGGGCTGTTGGACGGGGTGGTAGTCGGCATGGGGGTGAACACCGCCATGACGCCCAGCCAGCTTCCGATCGCCACCGCCACCTCGCTGGCCATCCTCGGCGCCAAGTGCGACTCCTCCGAGGTCGTCGCCCACATCCTGCTCGCCTTGGACGGCTACTACCGGCGCTGGGAGTCCGGCGAAGACCTGCGCCCCGACTATGTGCGGATGTGCGAGACCATCGGGCAGGAGGTGCGGGTGGTCGTCTCCGACGATGAAGAATATGTCGGCCTGGCCGAGGGCGTCGACGAGGCGGGCTGTCTGTTGGCGCGGGTAGACGGCGAACTCAAGGTGTTTGCCGCCGGAGACGTCTACCACCTGCGCTGAGCGGCGCCCTGCCGGAAACCCTCAGACGGGCACCCGCAGATTCAGCCGCTTGGCGGAGCGCTCCTGCTGGCGGGCGGTGCGCAGCCGGCGCAGCCGCTTGACGAGCAGCGGCTCGCAGCGCAAGGCCGCCTCGGAATCAATCAAAGCGTTCAACTGCTGGTAGTAGCGGGCGGCGGAGAAGCCGAAGCGCTCGCGGATTTCGGACTCTTTGGCTTTGGGCAGCGACCACCAAGACTTCTCGAACTCCAGGATGGAGCGGTCGAGTTCGCTCAACTCGGGCGCGTAGCTGACGGCGGCTTCGGTCATGTGGCCCATCTTACGCCATGAATCACAACGGTGTGATTCGCCCGGCGTTGTTCCCATCTTTGCTCCCATTGAGTAGAGTCGAACCCGGTTAGTTCGACACGAGGAAGTGATTTGGATGCTGGAGCTTCGTGGAGTCACGCAGCAATACGACTGGGGCACGGTCGACGCCATCCCGCACCTGTTGGGGGAGACGGCCGACGGCGAGCCGCACGCGGAATACTGGCTCGGGGCGCACCCGCTGTCCGCCGCCACCACCGCCCAAGGTTCGCTGGCGGACGTCATCGCCGCGAACCCGGAAATCCTCGGACGCCGGCCGCTGAACACTTTCGGCCCGGTGCTGCCCTTCCTCTTCAAGGTGCTTTCCGCCCAGCACCCCCTCTCGCTGCAGGCCCACCCAGACCGCCAGCAGGCCGAAGAGGGTTTCACCAGGGAAAACGGCGCTGATTTGCCGCTGGACGATCCTGAGCGGGTCTACCGGGACGCCTGGCCGAAGCCGGAGGTGCTGGTGGCCCTCGACCGTTTCGAGGCGCTCACCAGCTTCCGCGAGCCGACCGCCACCGCCGAGCTGTTCGACGGCCTTGGGGTGTCCGCCGAGCTGGCAAGCGTCATCGGCCCGCTCACCGAGCGCAAAGGTGCCGCCGCCATCGCCGAGGTCTTCCTCGACGCGCTTTCGCTGGAAGGCGAGCGCAAACAACTGCTCGACGTGCTGGCCGCCGCCGCCGTCAAGCACTCCCGCGACGACGGCCCCGTCGGCCAGCTCGCCAAAGACGTGCTGCTGCTCGACGAGGTCTTCCCCGGCGACCCGGCCATCCTGGCCGCCCTGCTGCTTAACCGCGTCACATTGGAGCCCGGTCAGGCATTCTTCGTCCCGCCCGGCCAGATGCACGTCTACCTGCGCGGCACCGGCATCGAGGTGATGGCCAACTCCGACAACGTCATCCGCGGCGGCCTCACCCCCAAGCATGTCGATGTGCGCGAGCTGGTGCGGGTGGTGGATTTCGAGCCCAAGCCCATCCAGATCATCGAGCCGGCCGCCGGCGAACCCGGCGTGCTGTCGTATCCGGTGCCATGCGAGGAGTTCGCGCTTTGGCGCCTCGACCTCACCCCGGAGCTGGGCTGGATCAACCTGCCCGGCCGCGGCTCGGCCCGCATCGCCTTCACCACCGTCGGCCAGGCCTCCGTCGCGTCTGGAAGCCACGCGCTCACCATCGGCCAGGGGGACGCGATCCTCGCCGGGGCCGACGAAGACACCCGGATTGAAGGCCACGGTTCGGTTTTCGTGACCGCCGCCGGGCTGCGCTGAGCCCGCCCCGCGCCATTTGCACTCGCAGCCCGAGAGTGCTAAGAATAGGGGTTAGCACTCTAAGGGTTAGAGTGCCACGTAAGCTATGCGGGAGGATCGCTGCAGATGGCAAAGCTGATTGAATTCGACGTTGAGGCCAGGCGCGCGCTGGAGCGCGGCATGAACACCTTGGCCGACGCGGTGCGCGTCACCCTCGGCCCGAAAGGCCGCAATGTCGTGCTGGAGAAGAAGTGGGGCGCCCCCACCATCACCAACGACGGCGTCTCGATCGCCAAAGAGATCGAGCTGGAAGACCCGTACGAGAAGATCGGCGCGGAGCTGGTCAAAGAGGTCGCCAAGAAGACCGACGACGTCGCCGGCGACGGCACCACCACCGCCACCGTCATCGCCCAGGCGCTGGTGCGCGAGGGCCTGCGCAATGTCACCGCCGGGGCCAACCCGATCAGCCTCAAGCGCGGCATCGAAAAAGCCACCGCGGCCATCATCGAAGAGCTGGCCAAGACGGCCATTCCCGTCGAATCGAACGGCCAGATCGCCGCGACGGCCTCCATCTCGGCCGGCAGCGAGATCGTCGGCGCGAAAATCGCCGAAGCCATGGAGAAGGTCGGCAAGGAAGGCGTCATCACCGTCGACGAGTCCAACACCTTCGATTTGGAGCTGGATTTCACCGTGGGCATGCGCTTCGACAAAGGCTACCTGTCGCCGTATTTCATCACCGACGCCGAGCGGATGGAGACGGTTCTCGAAGAGCCGTACATCCTGATCCACCAGGGAAAGATTTCCAACCTGCGCGAGCTGCTGCCGGTGCTGGAGAAGGTCGTGCAGTCCGGCAAGCCGCTGCTCGTCATCGCGGAAGACGTAGAGGGCGAGGCGCTGGCCGGCCTGATCGTCAACAAGCTCAAGGGCACTTTCAAATCGGTGCCGGTCAAGGCTCCCGGCTTCGGCGACCGCCGCAAGGCCATGCTCGGCGACATCGCCGTCCTCACCGGCGGGCAGGTCATCTCCGAAGAGGTCGGCCTGAAGCTCGAAGACGTCACCCTGGATCTGCTCGGCCAGGCCAAGAGCGTGCTGGTCACCAAAGACGAAACCACCATCGTCGACGGCGCCGGAGACAAAGAGCAGATCGCCGGCCGGGTCAACCAGATCCGCAAGGAAATCGAGAACTCCGATTCCGACTACGACCGCGAGAAGCTGCAAGAGCGGCTGGCGAAGCTCGTCGGCGGCGTGGCCGTCATCAAGGTCGGCGCGGCCACCGAGGTGGAGCTCAAAGAGCTGAAGCACCGGGTCGAAGACGCCGTGCGCACCGCCCGGGCGGCTGTCGAAGAGGGCATCGTCCCCGGCGGCGGCGTGGCGCTGCTGCAGGCCGCGAAGGCCGTCAAACTCGATCTCGAAGGCGACGAGGCCGTGGGCGCGCAGATCGTGCTGACCGCCTGCTCGGCCCCGCTGAAACAGATCGCCGCCAACGCCGGCCTGGAAGGCGGCGTGGTGGTGGAGAAGGTCTCCGGCCTGCCGGCCGGGCAAGGCCTGAACGCCGCCACCGGCGAGTATGTCGATCTCGTGAAGGCCGACATCATCGACCCCGCCAAGGTCACCCGTTCCGCCCTGCAGAACGCCGCGTCCATCGCGGCGCTGTTCCTCACCACCGAAGCCGTCATCGCCGACAAGCCGGAGAAGGCTCCGGCGATGCCCGCCGGCGGCGAGATGGGCGGGATGGACTTCTAAGACAATCCTTCGAGTCTCGTAGTCCTAGGGAGGCGGCCTTCGGGCCGCCTCTTGCTTTAGCGCGGCTCGATGTGGACGAAGGTGACCGCGCCCGGCAGCGCCTCGGCCGCCGCTTCCTCGATGGCGTCGGCGACGTCATGGGAGCGGCGCACGCTCCAGGCGCCCGGCACGGTGATGGTCACGTAGACGAAGCGCTGGCGGCCGGATTCGCGGGTGCGCAGGCTGGTGATCTCCACCTCTTGCCCGCCGGTGATGCCGTGCAGCGCGGCGGCGACCTTCTCAACGTCGGCGGGCGGCAGGGCGGCGTCGAGCAGGCCGACGAACGAGCGGCGCAGCAGCCGCACGCCCATCCACAGGATGTTCAGGGCGACGGCGATGGCGATTATCGGGTCGAGGATCACCCAGTTGGTGAGGGCGACGAGCAGGATCGCCACCAGCACCCCCGCCGAGGTGACCACGTCGGTGAGCAGGTGTTTGCCGTCCGCCTCCAGGGTGACAGAGCGGGTCTTGCGCCCGACGCGGATCAGCAGCAGGCCGGTGGTCAGGTTCAGCACCGAGGCGGAGCAGGAAAGCACGAGGCCCAGGTTGAGCTGCTCCAGCTCGCCGGGGTGCAGCAGCCGGGTGACCGCCCCGTAAATGATGGAGACGGCGGCAATCAGGATCATCAGCCCTTCGGCGGCGGCGGAGAGGTATTCGGCCTTGCCGTGGCCGAAATCGTGGTC
>JAISTI010000055.1 GCA_031272685.1 Propionibacteriaceae bacterium
GGTGAAGCCGCCGGCTTCGGTGCCGGTGTAGCTGAAGCCGGAGGCGATCGACCCGGCCACCCGGAAATCGAACACGTAGACCGGCTCGCCGGCCCGGTAGGCGTTTTCGGCCACGTAGGCGACCAGCCCGCGCGAGTCGGGGCACCAAGAGCCGGAGACGAAGATGTTGTGGGTGCCGGGGGTGTCGAGGATGTTGATGAGTTCGGGGGCGGTCACCGCCTGCAGCTTGAATTTGGCGGCGGTGTTCGCGTAGGTGTCCACGGCGGGGGCGGCTGACGTCCAGGCGCTGGTGAAGAAGTGGAACTGGTCGAAGGCGTTCTCGGTGGTCGCGCCGGGGGACCAGCCGGCGTCGGCGAACACCTGCGCCACGTCGGCCTGCAAAGCGGCGATGGCGGAAGCTGTGGAGACGGGGGCATCCACCCGCAGGTCGGAGACGATGGTGGCGGGCGAATCCACGATGGCGGCCCCGCCGGCCTTGCGGTCGTAGACGAAAAGATAGGTGTCGGCGGATGTGTAAGCCGGGTCGATGTATTCCAGCCGCGCGCCCTGCAAGTTGTCAGCGCCCGAGCCGGAGAACTGCGCGAGCTGGGTGGCCCAGATGCCGGTGGCGGCGTTCGCGTATGGGGCACCCGACGACGGGTCGGTCAGGTCTGCGCCGGCGGCCCCGGCGAGGTTCGGATCGAAGAAGTAGATTTTTTCCACCCCCCAGCTCTGCGCCACGTCGTTGATGTGGGCCAGCGCCGAGGCGGTGGTGGCGTTCTTGGGGCTGCCGAGCAGCACGATGGATTGCCCGTCCACGCCCAACACGTCTTTGACGAGCCGCTCGATGGTCACCACGTCGAAGACATGGCCCGCGCCGACATCGGGGAAGCTGGCGGCGATGTAGTCGGCGGTGGCCGATGGGGGATAGGCGGTGTCCGCTTGGGCGGGGGGCTGGCCACCCAGGGCAAGGCCGCCCGCCAAGGTCAACGCCAAGGCGGCGGCAGTCATCCGGGGCCAGGCCGGCCGCCAGGCCGAAGTGCTGGTTTTCATCTCTTCTTTCTCCTGCAGGGTTCCCTCCCCCCGGATTGGGGGGAGGGAACCGCTTGCATCTCTGGGTTTGGCTGGCCTTACTTCTTGGGCTTGGCCGTCTTTGCCTTGGACCAGGCGCCAACGTATTTCACCTTGGCGACGGTCTTGTAGGCGCGCACCTGCAACTGGTATTTCTTGCCCGCCTTCAGCTTCGCGATCGCCTTCGAGGAAGACGTGGCCGAAACGGTGAGCGTCTTCCATTTCTTGGCGGTGCTCAGCTTGTAGCGCACCTGGTACTTGGTGGTGCCGGACAGTTTCGCCCACTTGGCGGTGAGCTTCTTCGAGCCGGCCTTCACCGACTTCAGCGTCACCTTCTTCGGGACGATCTTGAACGTGGCCGCGAGCGTGCCGGTGTAGCCGCCCTTGCCGGTGAGCGTGACCGACGCCTTGCCGATGGCCTTGTTGGCCTTGTAGGCGACGGTGTAGTCCGTTCCGGACTTGAGCGTCTTGCCGGCGAGGGTCACCGTGACGGCCGGTTTGATGGCCGTGCCGGTGTACGCCTGGTTGGCGATGGCGGCGACCTTCGCGGCCTTGATGGAAACCGGGGCCGCCTGCTCGTTGCCGCCGTTGTCGGCCGAGCCGGGGTCGGTGTTCGCGCCGGAGTCGGAGTTCGCCACCCACTTGGCCGTGATGGTGATGTTCTTGGCCGGGATGACGTAGCTGGCGTCAATCTTCACGCCGTCCACATACCAGCCTTCGAAGGTGTACCCGGCCCTTGTGGGCGTGGGCAGCGTGCCGATGGCGTGGCCGACCTTGAGGGTGCCGAAGTCCGCGCCGGAGCCGCCGTCCGCCACCACTGTCGGGGTGATGACGTCGCCGGGCTTCAGCGTCGGCTCGGGCAGCCGCTCGTCCGGGAAGGAGTTGGGCTTGTTCTGCTGGTACAGGTAGATGTACAGCAGCTCGTCCAACTGCTCGTCGTCCACCGAGGAAACCCGCTTGGCGGTCTCGATGAACTGCTCGGTGGTGGCCGCCTTGCCGGCCTGCTCCGACGCCCAAGTGCGGATGATGTTGAAGAAGTCGTCGTCGCCGACGGCCGCGCGCAGTGCCGCGAGGGCATAGCTGCCGCGCCCATAGGTGACGTCGGTGAACAGATTGGCGGCGTTGATCGGGTCAGCGGGCGCGATCTGCCAGAAATCGTTCTCCTTGTTCTCCTTGAACCACTTGGCGTACCAGTCGTTGGTGGTTTCGCTCTTGGTGTCGTTGTCCTCGAACCAGATGTTCGAAAGGAACGACGCGAAACCCTCGTTCAACCACAGGTCCTCCCATTTCGCGATGGTGACCGAGTCGCCGAACCACTGGTGCAGTTGCTCGTGCACGAAGGTCGGGGTGTCCGGGATGCCGCTGTAGTAGGGGCGTCCCACCGTCTCCAGGCTGTAGCCGACCGTGTTGGCGCCGTCCTTGAGGCTCTCGAAGACGAAGCCGGCCGTCTCGCCCGGATACTTGCCGAAGCGGCCCTCCGCCCAGCGGATGTACTCGCCGAGGTCTTTGGCGAACCAGTAGGCCTTGCGCTTGTTGGAGGTGCTGTTGTACAGGCTCTCGGCAACATAGCTGTAGGACGGGATCACGGTGCCGTCGGTGAGGGTGATCTCCTGCTCGAATTCGATGTACTCGCCGAAGGAGGCGAAGACGAGGTAGGGGATCGTCGGCTGGGTCTGCTCCCACACCCGGGTGATGTCGGTGCCGTGGGCCTGCTTCGAGACGAGGTTGCCCACGGAGACGCCGGTGAGGTTGCGCGGGGCCGTCAGCGTGATGGTGTACGTCGCGCGGTCGGTCGTGTTGTTGTTCGACGGGGACCAGAATGTCGGGCCGTTCGGCTCGCCGAGCGCGGTGGCGCCCTTGCTGGTGGCCGACGGGATCAGGCCGTGCGTGGAGCCGCCGAGGAATTTGTAGCTTCCGGTGTTCTCCACATATTCAAACTCCACCGTGAATGTGGAGCCGCTGGCGATGGCGGCGGGCACGCCGCCGGCGTACGGGGTCACCTTGATCTTGTGGGTGTCCGTGGTGTCGTCGTCCACGTAGGAGATTTCGGTGGCCGGGATCGCCTCGCCGTTCACCTTCACGCCGTACAGATATGCCGGAACGCGGAAATCGAAGGCGATCTCCGAAAGGTTCGCGGTGGCGGTGGCGGTGACGGTGGTGATGGCGTGGATGTTGCCGCGCAGCGCGTCCGGAGTGGCGCTCAGCCCCTCCTTGTACGCCACCTGGATGTCGTAGTCCTGCACGTCGTATCCGGCGTTGCCGTTCTGGCCCAGGATCGGGTCTTCCTTGTCGTAGGAGATGTCCTTGGCGCTGGCGCCGCAGCCGCCGGACGGATCCGGCACCGAGGTGTCCACCGGCTTCGAGCCGGGGACGGTGGCCCACGGATCGGCGGCGGTGCGGTTGTCGGTGATGCCCTGGAAGAAGGTGAACAGGCCGGGCAGCGCCAGGGTGGCGCTCACGTTGCCGTTACCTTCGGTGTCTTCGCGGTCGGGGTTCACCGGGGTGCCGGCGGGCAGGCTCACGCCGCCGCCGAGGTTGCGGGCCTGCTTCTGGAAGTAGCCGGCGTCTGCGGTATAGCTCACCACGTTGTTCTTGGTGTACCAGGCGTAGGCGTAGAGGTCGCCGGTGAGCGGCTTGTAGCCGATCCACTCGCTGACCACCGGGGCCGGGTTGCCGTTTTCGTCCACGTTGTCCTTGTTGTACTCGAACAGGAAAGGCACGCCGATGTTCTTGGCGGAAAGCTTCTGCTCGGTGGACAACGGGGTCGAGGTGTCACCGTTCGGGTAATACAGGTAGTGGTTGATGCCGGGCTCCAGCTCGATGTTGGCCAGTTTTTCCAGCAGGCGGCCGTAGAGGATGCCGCCCTCGTAGGTGGTGCTGCCGTCTTCTTCCACGCCCACATCCGGGTCGGACGACTTCAGGGCCGTCTTCAGGTTGGAGTTGGAGGACGCCCCGTCGAGGCGCAGGTCGAACTGGTAGACCTTCTTCACACCCGCCTGCACCGCCGCCGTGTTGGCGATGTTGTCGGTGGGGCTGGTGTACGGGCACCAGGTGCCGCCCAGGAAAATGGCGTAGTCGCCGGGGGTTTCCAGGATATGCAGCAGCTGCGGGTAGGTCACCGTCTGGATGGTGAAGCCTTCGCGGGCGGATTCGGGAATCCACACGTTCGTGTAGGTGCTGCTGGTGCCGACGGTGGTGTTGATGCGCGTCTTGAAATAGTCGAAGAACGGGTACACCTTGATGTCCGCCTTGTTCGTCACCGGATCCACGCCCGCCGCCTCGAACACGTCGGCCACTTTGCCCTTGAAGATGCTCGCTTGGGTGTCGCCGAAGCTGGCGGCTTTCGAGAGCAGGTCGGCCACGATGGGGTGCGAGACGTCCGGATCACCTGGGTTCTCGCCGGGGACGGTGTGGTTCTTGCTGTAGACGAACAGATAGGTGGCGCTGGAATCGTATCCGGCGTCGAGGGTCTTCAACCGGGCCTTGATGCCGCGGGTGGCGTTCGTCCACAGCGCGTCGAGGGTGGTTTGCAGCGTCGCCGGGGTGATGGCCGCCGAATCGGTGATGTCCAGCTTGTCGCCGTCGATCTTCGGGTCGAAGTGGTAGACGGTCTCGACGCCGTATTCCTTCGCCACCTCGTCGATCAGCGGTATGGCCGCCCGCGAGCTGGCGTTCTCCGGGCCGCCGAATACGATGGCGTAGTTGCCGTCGTTGTCGTAGGCCGGGTCGGTGTTGGCGTTGTTCGAGTTGGTGGCCGTGCCGCCCAGCAGGAAGCTGAGGCGTTCGACGGTGACGTTCTCGAAAACGTGGTCGGCGGGCAGCCCGTAGGTGTCGGCAAGGTAGTCGGCCTCGGTCTGCGCCGCGCCGGCTTCGGGTGCGGCTTGCACATTCGCCGCCGGCAGGGCGGTGGCCGCAAACGAGGCGGCCAAGGCGGTAGACAGCAGTATCGCCGTCAGCCGCTTCGTCGGTAACAGGGTTTTCATTTTTGCCTTTCTGGCGCGGTGGGCGCATGGATGGTTGGATTTGGTGGTGGTTTTCAGATTCCCTGCCGCAATCCGTTCGCGGAACGCGGGCGCGCCGCAACCGAGGCGCTGTTGGAGATTTGGGAGGCGTTCCGATTTAGCTGGTCAGAAGACCAGGCCCTGCCGATCCTGATGTCTGGAAGCTATGTCCCTAGACCAAAGCCGAACATCGTGCCCAGGCCGCCGGCCCGCATGGCCGGCCGCCCATAGTGGGTAGTGGTGACTTCATGGCGTATACACAAGCATACGAATGCATTCATGTCAAACCCACAGCCTCGCCCGTCTCACCTTTCGGGATGGTCCGGTGGGCCAGACCGGTTGGTGGATTGGCTGGGGCCGGGTAGGCTTGTTGATGCGCTCGTCTCCCGGGGGAATAGGCGGTCGGTCGCAACCCTTGATATAGATGTCTGCACCGTGGTGAGGAGTGTGCTGTGAGGCTCAGGCCTTCTGTTTTTGGCGTTGTTGTCGCCGTGACCCTGTCGTTCGCGCTTGCTGGGGGAGGTGTTGCCGCCCACGCCGAGGCGGGGCCGGATGACGTCGCCGTCGCGGTGGATGACGGCGGAACCGCTTCCGATGGCGCCCCTGTTCCGACGGCGGATTCCACCCCCGAGGTGGATCTACCAGAAGCGGAGCAGTCCGAGGCGGCGCAGCCGCCGGAGGTGGGCCAGCCGGAGGTGGGCCAGCCGGAGGTGGATCAGCCGGAGGTGGAACAGCCGGAGGTCGAACAGCCGGAGGTGAGCCAGTCGGAG
>JAISTI010000101.1 GCA_031272685.1 Propionibacteriaceae bacterium
GGTGAGCTTGCCCTCGCGCAGGTCGTCGCCGGCGGGCTTGCCGGTCACCGACTCGTCGCCGAAAACGCCCAGCACGTCGTCGCGGTATTGAAAAGCCCGGCCCACCAGCTCGCCGAAAAGCCGCAGCCCCGTCACCAGCGCGGGGCTGCCCCCGCCGAGGATCGCGCCCAACTGCAGCGGCTGGGCCACCGAGTAGCGGGCCGTCTTGTACTCCACCACTTGCTCGACACGGTGGCGCAGCCGGTCCGGCTCAGGAGTGGCCGAGAGCACCACATCGAGATACTGCCCGGCGTTCACCTGCACCCGCAGCTTTTCCAGCACCTCCTGGGCGTCGGCGAGCCGCGCCGGATCGGGGCAGTGGGCCAGCCCCCGCCCGCACAATTCCGAAGCCCAGTTCCACAGCAGGTTGCCCAGCAGGATGGCCGCCGAGCGGCCGAAAGCCGCCGCGTCGCCGCGCATCCCCCGCTCGCGGTGCATCGCCGCCAGCGCCAGATGGGCGGCCGGCTGGCCGCGCCGCAAGTCGGAGCCGTCCATCACGTCGTCATGCACCAGCGCGCTGGCGTGCAGCAGGTCGAGGCTGGCGGCGGTCTGCGCCATCCAATCGGGCAACTCCAGGGAATCGGCCCCGGCCAGGTACCCCCAGGCGGCGAAAGCCGGGCGCAGCCGCTTGCCACCGGCGGTGAGCTGCCCGGCCAGCTTCAGCACGATCTCGAACTCCTGGCTGATGTGCAGCAATTCGCCGCGTTGCCAGGCCAGAAACTCCTTGATGGCCGCGTCCACGGCCTTCTTGAATCCGGGGCTGAGCGGCTGGGCGGGGTCGAGCATGGGCACGGGTAAAGTCTTCCACATGCCCGACATCGCCGCGCGCCTGCGCCAACGCCAGCCGACGGTCTCGTTCGAGTTCTTCCCGCCCAAAGACGCCGCCGCGCAAACCCAGCTCGAAGCCGCCATCAAAGAACTGGAGCTGCTGCGCCCGGATTTCATCTCGGTGACGTACGGCGCGTCCGGCTCCACCCGGGAACGCACCATCGCCGCCACCGAGTTCATCCAGCGGCGCACCAGCGTGGCCACCATGGGGCATCTCACCGTCGTGGGCCAATCCCGCGCCGAGATCGCAGGCGCGCTCGGGGCGTACGCCGCCGCCGGGGTGCGGCACATCCTGGCGCTGCGCGGCGATCCCGAAGGCGGCCCGTCCGCCCCGTGGCGTACCCACCCGCAGGGCCTGGCAAACGCCACCGAGCTGGTGCGCATGGTGAAGCAGGCCGGAGATTTCACCGTGGGGGTGGCTGCCTTCCCCGACGCGCACCCGGAGCGCCGCGACTTCGCCCTCGACGCGCGAATCCTGGCCGAGAAGCAGGCCGCCGGGGCTCAGTTCGCCATCACCCAGCTCTTCTTCGGGGCCCACAAGTATCCCGAACTGGTAGAACGGGCGCGCGCCGCCGGGGCCACTCTGCCCATCATCCCCGGCATCATGCCCGTCACCAACTTGGGGCAGATCGAGCGCTTCGCCGCCCTCTCCGGCGCCGAGCTGCCGCCAGAGCTGGTGGCGAGCCTGCGCGCCGCCGAAACCCCGGAAGCCGTGCGCGCCATCGGCATCGCCCACGCTGCCGCCCTCAGCCGCGAACTGCTCGCCGCCGGGGCTCCCGGACTGCACTTCTTCACCCAGAACCGCTCGAAGGCCACCGCCGAAATCGTGCGCCAACTGGAACTCTGACGGCACCCCCCCAAGAAAACCCACCAATTACGCAAACTTTTGTCAGCGTTGACATAGTGGTAGGGTTTCCGCAATCGCCGCTGACGAAGGCCGTCGCCGGCGAAGCCGGAGAAGTCACGCCCCTCCTGCTGGCAGCCCCGGCTGACTAGGACCTTTGCCCCCAACCCAGCGATGGGGGGGTTAGGAGATAAACAACATGAAGAACGGCCAACGTACGGTCGCAACCTTGGCGACCCTCAGCCTCACCCTCGGCACCCTGGTTTCCATCCCGGCCGCCCCCGCGCAAGCTGCGCCCGTCACCAACCCGGTGCAGTACGTCAACACCCTCATCGACATGACGACCAGCGCCACCATGGCCGGGCCGACGCTGCCAAACGGCTCCATCTACCCGAGCCCGGAGACCACCAGCCCGGAGAACGGCGGCTACCGCAACGGCAACCCGGTGGTGGGCTTCACCCAGCTCAACGCCCAGGGCACCGGCGGCACCCAGTCGTATGGCAACTTCCTCATCTCCCCGCAGACCGGCACCCTCAACACCGCCAACGCCAACCACTCCTCCCCGCTGGCGAACGAAACCGGCTCTGCCGACTACTATTCCGTCGACCTGACCCGCTACGGCATCCACGCCGAGACCACCCCTGCCCGCAACGCCGCCATCTACCGCTTCACCTACCCGGCGTCCTCCGAGTCGTCGCTCCTGATCGACGTCGGGCGCAAAATCGGCGGCGGCAACGCCATGAAGAACGGCTCGGTCACCATCGACCCGGCCACCGGCCTGGTAACCGGCGGCGGCACCTTCGGCAGCAACTGGAACCCCTCCGACTACCAGATGTACTTCGCCCTCAAGCTCGACAAGCTGCCCGACGAGCTGGGCATCTTCGACAGCAACGGCACCCAGCCGGGCGTCTACACCAAGTCGATCACCTCCGCCAGCCAGATTGGCGCGTATGCCAAATTCGCCACCACTGCCGACGAGGTCGTGCACGTCAAGATCGCCATCTCCTTCAACTCCGCCGCCAAAGCCGCGCAGTTCCTCGACGAGCAAATCCCCGGCTACGATTTCAACGGCGTCCGCACCGCCGCCCAAGCCGAATGGAACAACGTCCTGGGCAAAGTGGAACTCGGCTCCGACACCACCGACGCCCAGCGCGCCAAGTTCTACACCGCGCTCTTCCACGCGAACGTGCAGCCGCGCGACCGCGTCTCCGACATCGGCGTCTGGGACGACTACTACACGCTTTGGGATTCCTGGAAGACGCTCTTCCCGTTCCAGACCCTCACCCGCCCCGACATGGTGGCCGCGAACGTCAACTCGTTCATCACCCGCTTCAACGACCACGGCTACCTCGCGGAAACCTTCACTTCCGGCAAAGAGTTCCTTTCCGGGCAAGGCGGCAACGAGGCCGAAAACGTCATCGGCGACGCCTACCTGAAGAACCTCGCCGGGGTGGACTGGGAGCAGGCCTACCAGGTGGCCAAGGGCAACTCCGAGGTGCTGCGTAGCCCGCAGTACATCAGCCTCGGCTACCACGCCAGCGGCGACCGGGCCATCAACAACCTGCAATACGCCAGCCGCATCAAGCCCGCCTCCGCCACCATGGGCTTCGCCATCAACGACCACGCCCTCGCCGTCATGGCCGCGGGGCTCGGCCACACCGACGACGCCGCCCTGTTCGCCGCCCGCGCCCAGAACTGGAAGAACATCTGGAACCCGGACGCCACCTCCGACGGCTACTACGGCTTCGCGCAGAACCGCAACGCCGACGGCAGCTTCACCGCCGCCGACCCCACCGGCGGCTACAACTCCCACTACTACGAGGCCCGCATCTGGGAAGGCTCCTACTACCCGGTCTACGACGTGGCCGGCATGGTTGAAAAGATGGGCGGCAAGTACACCTTCGTCTCCCGGCTGGAAAACGCCTTGAACAAGGGCTACATCGACTACAGCAACGAGCCGTCCTTCCAGACGATCTGGCTGTTCAGCACCCCGGAGATCAAACGCCCCGACCTGGCGGCCAAGTGGGCCAACACCTATCTGAAGAAGTTCCCCGGCAACGGCTATCCGGGCGATGAAGACAACGGCGCCATGAGCACCATGGTGATGTTCCTGCTCTCCGGTTTCTTCCCGTACTCCGGCACCAACAACTACTATCTGCACGGCGCCCGCCTGCCGGAAGTCACGTACCACCTCGCCAACGGCAACGATTTCAAGATCACCGGCGTGAACGCCTCCGACACCAACATCTACGTGCAATCGGCCACCCTGAACGGCCAGCCGCTGGAGGAATCCTGGATCACCTACGAGCAGATCATGGCCGGGGCCGACCTCGAATTCGTGATGGGGCCGACACCCTCCGACTGGGGCAAAGAGCCGGTCGATCCGAACCTACGGCCAACCGACGTCGAAAACCTGCAAGCCGACGCCGCCGCCGCGCTCACCGGTGTGGCCAAGCTCACCTGGGATGCCGCCACCGACACCATCGGGATTTCCAACTACCGCATCTACCGCGGCACCGACGAAGACTTCGTCCCCTCCGAGTCGAATGTGATCGCCGAGACGGCCGCCCTGACGTACTCCGACAACCTTGGCTACGCCACCGGCCCGTACTTCTACAAGGTGGTGGCGGTGAACGCCGTCGGCAACACCTCGCTGAACCCGGCCCACACCCACGTGGTCATCCCGGCCTCGGTGGTGCCCGCCAAATACGCCGGATCGCTGATGTTCGGCGCGATTGGCCGGGTCAATGCGCAGGCCGCCGACACCGAGGGCGCGGCCGCCGCCTTCGACGCGAACGAGTCCACCAAGTGGAGCGCCCGCGTCACCAACGGCACCGAAGACTTGACCGAGGTGAACAAATACCCGCTCGGCACCATGTGGCTGGAAGCCGACCTCGGCAAGGAGGCCAGCGTCACCAACTGGATGGTGCGCGGCGGCAAGGCCGAATCGGCGGCTTTCGTGATGCCGGAGTTCTACCTGCAAGTGAAGATGAACGACGCCTGGGTGGACGTCTCGCACGTAACCGGCTTCGCCGACTACGACTACACCGAAACTCTCGCCGCGCCCGTCACCGGGCAGGTCTTCCGGCTGCTGATCCCGCTGTCCACCACCACCGACGGCAACTACAACGCCCGGGTTCCAGAATTCCACCTGTTCGGCTCGTGGGTGAACCAAACCACGCCCACGTACTCCATCACCGTCGCCACCCCGAACGGCGGCAACGCGGTGGTCACCGCCAGCAAGGCGTCCGCCGAGCTGGGCGAGACCATCACCGTGGACGTGTCCGGGCTGGACGACGGCATGGTCGTCGGCTCGCTCGCAGTCACCACCCAAGACGGGCCCGAGGCCGTCACCCGGATTACCTCCGGCGTGCCCACCGGCGTGCGGCGCTACACCTTCACCATGCCCCCGCTGCGCACCACCGTCACCGCGAACATCATCCCCGATCCGGGGCTGCCTTCGGACGTGGCGAACCTCGCCGTCGATCCGGCCTTCGCCGATTTCGGCCGGGTGAAGCTCACCTGGGATCCCGCCACCCACAGCGAAGGCATCGCGAAATACCTGGTGTATCGCGGATTGTCCGCCGATTTCGATGCGGACGAAGACTCGCTGGTTGGCGAGCCCACCGACACCGAGTTTGTGGATTCGCCAGGTACGGGCCTGTATTTCTACAAGGTCGTCGCCGAGGCGATCAGCGGCACCCAGTCGGAAAACCCGGCGCTGGTCTGGGCGGTGCAGCAGGTCAGCGGTGACGCCGTCTACGGCGCCACCAGCGAGAACATCGCCCGCGGCAAGACAGCCACCGCCAACGACTACGCCGCCCCGGCTTCCAACCCGAACGCCCCCGAATTGCCTTCCTACACGGTTGACGGCTTGGCCACCACCAAGTGGAGCGCCCGCTCCACCGGCGTGCTCGACGAGTTCGGCAACTGGTGGCTGGAGGTAGATCTCGGCCAGGTTTACGCCATCAACCGCTGGAAAGTGCTGCACGCGCAGGCCGGCGGCGAGAGCGCCACCTACAACACCTACGATTTCAAGCTGCAGGCCAAAGTGGACGGGCAGTGGGTGGACGTGGACGCCGTCACCGGCAACACCGCCAGCACCACCGACCGGTTCGTGCAGGACTTCGCCGCCCAGGTGGTGCGCCTGTACATCACCCAGCCGGTGAATCCGTCGGTCACGTCGAGCATCTCGGCGCGCATCTACGAGTTCGAGCTGTACTCCCCGGCGGCCACCTCCGGCGACTTCGCCGGCTCCCTCACCGTCGGCAAGACCGGCTCGGTCTCCGACACCGCGAACTCCACCAGCGAGAACTGGGACAAGACCATCGACCAGAACACCGCCACCAAGTGGAGCGCCCGCTGCATGTCCCCTGGCAGCCCGGACAAGTCCGACCCGGCATATCCGAACGGCACCATGTGGCTGCAGATCGACCTCGGGACGGAATACCTGGTGAACCGCTGGTATGTGGTGAACGAGTCCGCTTCCGCGAACGCGCAGTTCCTGCTGCAGGTGAAGGATTCCGGCGGCAGCTGGGTGACCGTTGACACCTACGAGAACCCGTCGAAGCTGGTGGCGCCGCTGATCAACCAGACGCTGCCCGCGCCGGTGAGCGGCCGCTATTTCCGCCTGCTCATCCCGATTCCGGCGAGCTGCAACCAGACGCCCGACAACGCCCGGGTGCGCGAGTTCCACCTCTTCGGCCCGGCCACCACCGCCACCTCCGCGATTTCCGTGGAGCAGCCGGCGCTGTGGTCTGACGTGGTGGATGTGCCCACCATCGCCGCCATGGACGCGGCGGTGGTCATCGACATCGACACCACCGCCCTGCCCGCCGGGCACGCGCTGGGCGACGTCGCGGTTTCCGCCGCTGGCGTGCCGGTCGCCGCCACCGAGCTGACCCAAGGTGTCCCGGACGGGCACCGGCAGTTCTCCTTCACTATGCCGCCGACGGCGGCGGTGGTCACCGTCACCGCCGACGTTTCGGCCGTCCAGAGTTCCCTGGACGCGCTGCAGGCGATGGTGAACACCGTCAACTCCCTCAGCGGGCTGAGCAGCGTTTACACCTCCGCTTCGGTTTCTGCGCTGCAAGACGCCCTCGCCGCCGCCGAGGCGTTGC
>JAISTI010000077.1 GCA_031272685.1 Propionibacteriaceae bacterium
GCCGCTGTCGGCACTGCCATCTGCGCCACCATCGGAGTCACCGTCTTACGCGACAACGTCGTCGTCGCGGAAGCCGACACCGTCAGCCCCCCCGCCGCCGCCATCGCCAGCCCCACCCCGGAGCCCGCCGCCATCGGGCAGGTGCTCACTCAGCCGGCGCAGGCAATCACCGGTTCCGCGCTGGTGAGCAACAGCCGCGGATATGCCAAAGAGACCACCGCGCTGCTGGCCGAGCCGGCCGCCGAGGCCGCGGAACTCGCCACCGTAGACCTCGGCGACAAACTCACCGTCGCCGCCGAGACCGCGGGCGAATACCAGCGAGTAACGGCCGACGGGCAGGAAGGCTGGATTCCGGCATCCCTGATAATGGCCGAGACGCCAGAGTTGGCCGCCGGAATCATCGAGGAGCCCTGCAACCGCAACAAAGCCGGCTTCGAGAAGAAGCTGCTGACCAGCACCATCCGCATCTACCGCTCGGTGTGCGCGCTCTTCCCCGACATCAACTCCATCGGCGGCTGGCGGGCAGGCGGGCGCGCCTTCCACAAGAACGGCCGGGCGCTGGATTTCATGGTCACCCCGAAGAAAGAAAGCGAACTCGGTTGGCGAATCGCCAAATATCTGGTGAAGAACGCCAAAGAGTTCCACATCGACCACATCATCTTCGAGCAGAAGATTTGGACGCCCAGCAGCCCCACCTGGCGCAAGATGGCCGACCGCGGCTCCATCACCGAAAACCATTACAACCATGTGCATGTGGCCGTAGTGGCCGGCGGTTAGCCGCCCGGCGCGCTGCATTCCCGCCGGGTTTCCCGGTCCCCGCTGGCCTGGGGCATGAGCGGGCTTGGTAGGCTCTGCCCATGGCCGAGGACGTTGTGCGCCACGAAGAGCTGGGGCAATTGCAAGCCCTGGCAAATGGGATTGTCGAACAAGTCGGGCTGGTGGTGCGCGGCCGGCGCGAGGTGGCCGAGTTGGCGGTCGTAGTGCTGCTGGCCGAAGGCCATTTGCTGCTCGAAGACGTTCCCGGCGTTGGCAAGACCACCTTGGCCAAAGCTTTGGCCGCCGCCGTCGACTGCACCCTCGGCCGGATCCAGTTCACCCCCGACCTGATGCCCTCCGACCTGATCGGCACCCACCTCTACCAGGCCGCCAAGGGCGAGTTCGCGTTCGTGCCCGGCCCGGTCTTCGCGAACATCGTCATCGCCGACGAGATCAACCGGGCCTCGCCCAAGACGCAGTCCGCGCTGCTGCAGGCCATGCAGGAAGGCCAGGTGACGGTGGACACCTCCACCTACCGGCTGCCGCGCCCGTTCGCCGTCATCGCCACCCAAAACCCAATCGAGATGGCGGGCACCTATCCGCTGCCGGAAGCCCAGCGCGACCGTTTCATGGCGCGAATCAGCGTCGGATACCCGTCCGCCGAGCAGGAGCAGGCGATGCTGTCCGACCAGGAAACCGCCGACCCGCTCGACCGGGTGGTCCCGGCGGCCACCGCCGGCCAGATCAATACCGCCGTGCAGGCGGTGCGGCGCATCCACACCGCCAAGGCCGTCAAGGATTACATCACCCGGCTGGCCATCGCCACCCGTGCCTGGCCGGACTTGGCCCTCGGCGCTTCGCCACGGGCATCGCTGCATTTGCTGCGGGCCGCCAAGGCCCTGGCGGTGCTGCGGGGGCGCGAGTTCGTCGTCCCCGACGATGTGCAGAAGCTACTGCAGCCCCTGTGGGCGCACCGGCTGGTGTTGAACCAGCAGGCGCGGGGCGCGGGCCGCACCGCCGGCCAGGTGCTGGCCGACGTCGTGACGCGCGTGCCGGTGCAATGAAGCGATACCGCCGGCCCACCCTGCGCGGGGTGTTGTTGCTGCTGGCTGGCCTGGCAGGCGTGGGTATCGGGGTGGTTTTCGCCCTGCCAGTGCCGGTGTTGCTCGGCGCGGCCGTCCTGGCGGCGGTCATCGCCGATTTCGCCGCGCTGGCACACCACACCCGCCACTGGAATTCCAATCTGCCCATCGAGCCGGTGTTCGCCCCGAACCCCGCCATGGCCGGGCAGACGGTCACTTTGAACCACCACCTCGGCGCCCATCCGGAAATCGCCGCAGACCTGACCCAGGAGCTGCCCGCCGAATTGGAGCCGTCCGCCGCCGACCTCGGCTACGCCTTCCGCGCGCGGCGGCGGGGTCGCTATCCGCTGCGCAAAGTGCTGGCCGACAAGCTGGCAGTCTTCGGGTGCGGCCGGGCGCACGCGGAATTTCCGACACCGGCCCAGCTGGTCGTCTGGCCGGAAATCATGTTCCTGGAGTTTCACACGAGCCGGGGAACCGGGCTGGAAGACGAAGGCCAGGCGGGCGTGCCGGTGCCCAAATCCGACGACATCACCCTGCGCGAATACCGTGCCGGGGACGCGCTGCACCGCGTCCACTGGCGCTCCACCGCCCGCCGCGGCGAGTTGATGTCCCGCGCGGAAGAGCCGGCGCGGGAGCTGAACGCCCGCGTCGAGCTGCGTTTTGGCCAAGACGCCACCGCGGCTGAAGTCGAGTTGGCTGTCAGCCTGGTGGGCAGCCTGGTTTACACGCTGGGCGAATCCGGCTACCAAGTGGCTTTGGGCAAAGGCGCAGACTGGGCCGTGGACGGCTGGCGGCAACTGCTGGACCGGCTCGCGGTGCTCGCGCCGGAAGCGCCGCTGCCCGCCGCGCACGGGCAGCCGCCAGCGCTCGGGCTGGCGGTGACCGTCGCCTGCGGCGCCGGGGTAGGCGATGCCGAGTTGTCCGCAGAGTTGTCCGCCGACCGGCTGACCGTACTGGTGGGTGGCCCGGAGAACCCACCTGCCGGCTGGGTGGCTGTTTCAGCCCACGCCACCCTCGCCGAAGCCGGCGCCGCCCTGGCGGCCGCCCTGGCCGAAAGCGGGGTGGGCCGGTGAAACGCCAGCTTGCCGCCAGCGGGCTCGTCACCGCCTGCTTCGCTATGTCCGCCTGCTCGCTGCTCGCGGTGCTGCTGCCCGGACAGTGGCTTGCGCTGACTTTGGGGGGCATCGTGCTGGTCGGAACTCTGATGGGCGCGGCGCGGCTGCTGAACCTGTGGCTCGCCCCGCCACTGGGGCTGCTCGCCGCCGCCTGCTATTCCACCTGGGCTTGCTCTCCGGAGGACGCCTGGTACGGGTTCATCCCCACTTCGGAGTCGGTTTCCCAGCTTTGGGACGCGCTGCAGCTTTCTTTCCACGATCTGATGATCGCCAATCCGCTGGACCCCAACCCGGACGTCGCCATCCCGGTGACGGTGACCGGGTTCACTTTGGCGGCCGTGGCGGTGTTGCTCATCGGGGTGGACGTAGGCAGCCCGGCGCTGGCGGGGATCCTCGTTTTCGCCCCCACGCTGTTCGCCACCAGCATCGTGCCCGGCGAGGCGTTGGCCTGGGCGGGCTTGCAGGTGATGCTCTGGCTGGCGCTGCTGGCATGCCTTCGTCCCGGGCCGTTGCGGGCCAACGGGGAACCCTGGCCTTTCGCGGCGCTCTGCGGGCTGCTGGCCACCGCGATGATCTGCGGCGGCACCCTAACCGCGCTGGCGAAGGAAACTCCCTTGTGGGGCAGCGAATTGCCTACTTGGACCCGGTTCACCGACAGCTTGCGGGGCACCAGCTCCGAGGTGGGCGTGGGCATCGACATGGGCATCGACTTGACCCGGAGCCTGCGGGAAGCCGGCGACGAAGTGCTGCTGCGGGTGACCCCGCTGGCCGGGCCGGACGGCTCGCTGCCGCCCGCCGGAGGTGTGCGGCTGCGGCTGGAGACCCGCGCCGATTTCGACGGGGTACGGTGGGCGCAATCCACCGAGGAGCCGCTGCCCGTCGCCAACCCGGAATACGAGTGGCTGGGGGAGCCCTATCCGCAGCCGGAGTTCCCAACGCCGCGGCGCCAGGCGCTCACCGGGCTGCGCGTCGCGGTGGCGGGCTTGGCCACCGACAGGCTGCCCACCGTCGCCGACCCCCGGCAATTCGCCGGCCTGCCCGGCGGGCTGGTTTGGTATGAGGCGTCCGACACCGCCGCCCTCCAAGAACCGCTCCCCGCCGGCGCGGAATACGAGATTTGGACGGAGTTCCTCGATGCGGGTTCCCTGGCGGACGTCGCGCCCGGAAGCTGGGGTTCGGCGCAACGCAAATTCACCGCCCACGCCACCCACATCGCTTTGATGGCGGTGCTCATCGCCGCCGGGGAAGATCCGGACAACTCCACGAACTGGAGCAAGGCCAACACCGCGCGCCTGGACGGCAGCTACGCCGAGGTCAAGCGCGTGGAAACCTGGCTGCGGACCGCCGGCTTCACATACACCCTCAATGTGCCGGAAGCCACCACCGGAGACACCGTGTGGGAGTTCTTGCAGCGGCGCACCGGCTATTGCGTGCACTTCGCCACCGCGATGGCGCTGATGACCGAACTGCTCGGCTTCCAAAGCCGCATCGCCGTCGGCCTGCTGCCCGGCGCCGCCGTGGCCGAAGACGGCACTTGGGAGGTCACCGGAAATAACGTCCACGCCTGGACGGAGGTGTATTTTCCAAACTACGGATGGCTGGCCTTCGAGCCCACTCCCGGCTTCGCCATCGAGGACGGCCAGGTGCGGCCCTCGCCCGCGCCCAGCGCATCGGCAAGCCCGTCGCCGTCTCCCACCGACAGCCAAGCCAGCCCATCCCCGTCCCCGTCCGCCAGCGGCGCCACCCAGCCGCAGCCGGGTTTCGACGCCGGCCCCTGGCTGCCCGGCCTCTATGCGGCCGGCGGTTTGCTGGCGCTGCTCGCCCTCGTCGGCGCGGCGCTGCTACTGCGTACTCTGGTGCGCGCGCGGGCCACCGCCGAGCGGGTCTTCGCCAAACTCCGGCGCAAATACGTCCGCCCGCTCGAACTCGACGACACCCTCACCGTGCGCGCCACCGCCGCGCTCATCGCCGCCACCTTGCCCGACGAGCCGTCGCGGCAGGCCTGGCTGGATCTCGCCGCCCTCGTCG
>JAISTI010000124.1 GCA_031272685.1 Propionibacteriaceae bacterium
CCTGCGCCAGGGCCGGCGCGGCCAGCTTGGCCGGGTCGTGCGCGCCCTTGTGCGCGGCGCAGAGCCATGGCCCCTCAAGGTGGACGCCGGCCAGCTCGCCGGCGGCGACCAGCGGGGCCAGCGCCGCCATTTGCGCGATCAGCTCGTCGGGGGTGGCCGTCACCAGCGAGGCGACCATGGTGGTGGTGCCGTGCTCCCGGTGGGTGGCGATGGCCTTCCGGGCGGCGTCCGCCCCCTCGGTGAAGGTCGCGCCGCCGCCGCCGTGTGTGTGGACGTCGACGAAACCGGGGGCGATGTACCCCTCGGGGCTGACGTCCGCGGTGCCGGGGAAGGCGCCCGTCCCGGCTTGCGCGACGCGGCCGTCTTCGATGGCCAGCCAGCCCTCCCCGAAGCGGTACTCGGCGGCGAGCCACAGGGCGGGGGAGGAGACGATAATCGGGTCGGTCATGCCGCAGAGCTTAGAGGGCTAATCCTTGTTGTGGTATTCGAAGTGGAGTTTCACCTTGTCGCCGCGGAATAGCACTTTGGTGTACTCGTACACCCGGTTGTTAGCCGACCGGTAGGTGTCGGTGAGCAGCAGCAGCGGGAAGCGCCGCTCCACGCCCAGCAGCTTCGCCTCGGCGGTGGAGGCGAGGGTGGATTCGAGGGATTCTTCGACGTCGCGCTGCGGCAGCGAGAAGTCTTCGGCGAGGATCACGCAGAGCTGCTCGGCCTCCAGGCGGCTCGCCTGAAGGGTGGGGGCCAGCGCCTGCGGCACATAGCTCAGGTGCAGGCTGATGGGGGTGCCCTCCACCGAGCGCAGCCGCTTGGCGAACAGCAGCGGCTCGTCTTTGGGGATGGAGAACACCTTGGCGAGCTGAACGTCCGCCGGGATCTTCTTGAATTCCAAGAGCTGGGTGTTGGTGGAATAGCCCATCGACTCCAACTGCTCGCGGATGCCCTGGTAGGCCAGCGAGCGCGCCTGGATTTTCGGCTCGACCACGAAGGTGCCCTTGCCCTGCACCCGGTGCAGCAGCCCCTCGTTCACCAACTGGGTGACGACCGCGCGGGCCGTCATGCGGCTGATGCCGAAACGCCGCGACAGCTCGACCTCGGAGGGGATCATCTCGTTGGGGCCGTACGCGCCGCTGACGATTTCGGCCCGGAGCAGCTCTTCAAGCTGCATGTACAGCGGCTTGGGGCTGTTCTTTCGCAGAACAGCGACACTCCCAGTATCCCCTGTCATGCGCGCAGTCTATCCCACAGCAAACCTGTTCATAACACTTGACACCCGGCCCTCGCTGTGGAAGTCTTCTATACAAGTTCAACCAACTAGGTCCGGGTTGGTCGGCCAACGGTGGCCGGGTGGCTGGACTGCCGAAACGTGTAAAGGAGCATGACCATGGTTGACCTGTCCAAGCTGGACAAATGGGCGTTGGGAAAGTGTTTTGACCACAGCGTCCTTCCCAAGCAGACCACCGAAGACGACATCCGGCAGGGCTGCCGCGAAGCCGTCAAATACAACTGCGCGGCCTTCTATTCCGCCAGCCCCTATTGGACCCCGGTGGTGGTGGAGGAGCTGGCCGGGACGGATGTGCGCGTCGCCACCGGCATCGGCTTCCCGTTCGGCTGCCAGCCGGGCAAAGTGAAGGCGCTGGAGACGGAAATGGCGGTCAAGGCCGGCTGCACGGCGGTGGACACCGTCATCAACCAGGGGGCCCTGAAATCGCGGCGGCTGGCCGAGTTCAAGCAAGACCTCGCCGACTACAAAGACGCCGCCGGAGACGCCCTCACCAAGGTGATCCTCGACACCTGCTACCTCACCGACGAAGAAATCGTCATCGCCTGCGAGGTGATCGCCGAGCTGGGCTTCGACTACGCCAAGACGTCCACCGGCCAATTCGAAGGCCCGACGATGGAGCAGTTCCTGCTGATGCGCGACACCCTGGAAGGCACCGGCATCAAGCTGAAGGTGGCCGGGGTGAAATTCCCGCGCCCGCAGAACGCCTACTGCTTCCTGCTCGCCGGCGCCGACCTCATCGGCACCCGGGCCGCCGTCGCCATCATCGAAGCCCTCGACCAGATGCGCGAGATCGGCATCGTCCCCGCGTACCAGCCGTGACAGACCTCGTCATCCTCGACCTGGACGGCACCCTGGCGCATACCGTGCCGGGGATTGCCCACGCGGTCGGGGTGGCGCTATCGCAACTCGGCCTGCCCGTCCCCGACGCGCAGGCCGTGCAATCGAACATCGGCGGCGGGGCGCGCGAGCTGATCGAAAATCTGGTGCGGCTGGCCGAGCCGCCGCCCAGGGAAGCCGGGCAGCTCGCCCAAGAGGCGCTGGCCATCTTCTCCGCCTACTACAACGCCCACGCCGACATCGACACCGAGCTGTACCCCGGGGTGCGCGAAACGCTGACCGAATTGCACACGCGCGCCAAGCTGGCCGTCGCCACCGCGAAGACCCGCGCGGGCACCATGCGCATTTTCGAGCGGCGCGGCCTCGCGGATTGCTTCGACCGGGTGGTCACGGCCTCCGAGATGGCCAAGCCCAAGCCCGACCCGTGGTGCCTGCTCGACATCCTCCAACATCTGAATATCCCCGCCGGCAAGGCAATCTATGTCGGCGACACCCCCTCCGACGCGCACTGCGCGCAGGCGGCGGGGGTCGAATTCTGGCTGGCCGCATACGGGTACGGCTACGAGCGGGCGCTGCCCCTCGGCCTGCACAGCCGCGTCATCACCAGCTTCACCCAACTGAAAGAAATCACCAACTGAAAGGAAAACCAATGAGCGATTATGTTGTCGGCATCGACGTCGGCACGACTGGCTCCAAGGCCATGGTCTTCGACCTGGGCGGGAACATCATCGGCAAGGGGTACCGCGAGTACAAGCTCGACGAGCCCAAGCCGAACTGGGTTGAGGTGGGCGCGCAGTTCATCCTCGACATCACCTTCGAGGCGGTCAAAGAGGCCGTCGAAGACTCCGGCGTAGACCCGGCCGACATCAAGTCGATCTCGTTCTCCGTGAACCGCTCCAGCTTCTGCCTCGTCGGCGAAGACATGGCCGTCATCGACGACAAGATGATCGTCTGGCTCGACTCCCGCGCCGAGAGCGTGATGGAAGAAATGAACGCCAAGATTTCCCCCGAGCGGCGCAACGAGATCACCGGCATGACCAGCAGCACGAAGGCGGCCAGGGCCAGGCCGCCGCCGATCAACCAGCCGCGCCGCCGCACTCAGCCCACCTCCTGCCCTTCGAACTCCGGAGCCGAAAGCGGCGCCGGCGTG